>NZ_JBHIRJ010000027.1:0-92 GCF_042197045.1 Bartonella sp. AA74HLJMH | reverse complement strand
TATCGGTGTTGGTTCTTCATTCGAAAATGTTAAAGATAAAATCGATAATGTTAAGGATGAAATTACCGAAGAGATTGAAAAGGGCATTACCA
>NZ_JBHIRJ010000026.1:0-10026 GCF_042197045.1 Bartonella sp. AA74HLJMH | reverse complement strand
ATCGACATCATTTTCTAAAGCTCTTTCTAAAATAAGCTCCATAGCTGTAGGTTTGATTTCACAATCGTTCGTTTTTTTCACTAATTCCGTTTGTGTGGTACTTAGTTCACTCATCTTGATTTCCTCCACTGCGCGCAATTTCCCCGTGGCGTGAATCACGCTTGTGTTTAAAAATATTGTTTGGTTGTTAGAAACGGCTTATAGAGATACTATAAGATTAGTAGTTCGTATTTTTTTCCATGGTTTATTGCCTCTCGCCCGTTGTGATGATTTCATCATTGATGATCTCTGCGTTTCCATGAATAAATGCATAACCATAGATTTTGGCATTTCCCCCAACTTTTGCTCTGATGGAAATCAATGGACTGTCATCAATTTTAGCATTTCCATTAATAAATGCACCACCGGAAACTTGTGCATTTTCGTAGATTTGTGCATTGGCAAAAACACGAACATGTCCAAAAATCTGCGCATTGCCAAAAATATTAGTTTCTCCGGTAACAGATGCACTACCAAAAACACATGCATTTTCGTAAATATCAGCAATGTTATCAATATAAGCATCACCAAAAACTTTGGCATAACCATAGACTTTTGCATCATCGCCTACCCAGCAATTGCCATCATGACTTAGATTGTCTTCATTCTCTATAAAGCCGCCAAGATCACCTTTCTTGACATCCCCCAAATCTCTCAATGCACGAATGCGGCGGAGTGTTTTGTCATTAACTTCAGTTTTTTCATCAGTCAGTTCGTATTTTTTTTTCCATGATTTTTGCCCCTACCTTAAGATAGCATCACTTCCATAAAATGCTGTTTTGCCAGCTACTATGGCATTACCACCAACTTTTGCGTTATTATAAACTTCGGCATCATCATAAACCCATGCCTCACCACCAATCCAGCAATTGTTATCATGGCTAAGATTTCTTTCACTCTCTCCCAGCCACCAAGATCACCTTTTTAACATCTCCAAAGTCTTTTAATGCACGGATACGGTAAAGCGTTATTCTATCAACTTTAATTGTCTCATCAGACAGTTCGTATTTCTTTTTTATCATAATAACCTCCTCTTAATGCATGCTTTGTCTTTTAAGCTCTTGAGACAGCACACCAATTCCTTTTGCTGTGATTTTTGCGCAAGGAATGACTTTTTCTATTCCACTTGCGGTTTGAAGTGTGATGGTTGGACAATCCATAAGTTTCTTTTGGATTTTATCTTGATAAGGAAGCAAATTTCCACCTGCTGCTCGTCTGTAAATCCAACCTTTTTGCTGTAAAAATTGAATGAATTGTTTTGGTTGCATCTCGAGTATTTTAGCAGCTTCTGTAAGACCAAACAGTCCGTCATGACGTTGCAAACTTTCAAGAGCAGCAGCTTTGGGTTTAAGGGTACTCACTTCACTTTTTAAGGTCTCTAATTGTGTGACGCTTTCTAAAAGCAGTTTTTTCACAAAGAGAGGCTCTTCCAAAGCGTTTGCAAGGTCTAAAGGTTTCTTTGCACGCCGTTCACATTCAATAAAATATTGACGGGCTTGTTTACCTTTTTCATTACGCTCCACCATGGAAAGTTCTTTTGCCATTTCCAAAGTGAGATGGTAATTAATTGTGATAACAGCTCTAGATTTTGCACTCGCCAAATTTGGTGACCGCAAATCTTGTGTTTTTATAAAATCTTGTCCTTCTATAAAATTGTATCTGGTAATACGGTCCTTAATCCAATTGGAAAAGTCACGTTTTGCCTCTAAGAATGCATGCAGATCACGTGCATTTACTGTCTGAACAATTTCCTTATCAATGGCTTCTTCTTTAATCTCTATGAGAGTATTCATGATGAACTCCTTTCAAAAAGTTCATATTTTTCAGATGTTACAATAAGGCTTTTCATCATCACTTCCTAAATTAATAAAAATACAAGTTTTGGCATAATATTCTGCCATAGTTTCTATGGCGCTCTGCTTTAGCGATTTTCCTTGCTGCGTAAATTTTGAAGTAATGATTATCGGTTTTATCTGTTTCTATTTCAGATTTTGGACATAACCGATTTTGTTGTCTACCTCGTTTTCAGGTATGAGATATCCTTCACTATCATTACCATGTGTATTCATAAGTTTACTCTAATCAATTATTGATGGATTAAAGGGGGCACATTTAAAAGCGCCCTTTAGAATTTTTAAAGCACATCACAAGGACGCAAACGGTGTTGTTGTTCGTAAGTACCGTAAATCTCATCATTATATTTTTCGTCTGCGATCTCGCCTAAAAGTTTATTGTAACATCACTTTCTCATATAAAATAATGAACCTCACTATCCTCATAGAGACGTTCGATATTTTCTTTTACATATGCTTCTGCGATCTCTTCAGAAATGTCTTCACAGTTCTTTTCAGAAGGATTGATGCGAAAGATTTGGATTGCATCATCTGCCTCGTCAATAATTTTTAGAACTTGGCTTTCATCCAGTGGTCCTGACCGACCAATGTTTTGATCATCATTATAGACAACTAATAAAATTTCATCGGAATTTATAAGAATTGGATTTTCCATAATTTCTCCTCCCCAACGCCTCTTGGCAATTGTTTGTGTGTGGTTTATGGATACCAATGTAGTGTATTTAAGAACATATGTTAATACATATGTACCGATTTTAGAAATTTTTACATAAATATAAAAATCTACTTAGAAAATTAAAACTGTAATTACTAAAAAATGGGTATATGTTTAGAATAGCTAGAGCTTTAGTAATACTAATTACATTGAATTTTAATATTCTAATCGATTATTTTGCAAATATTTGCATAATTCTCTCCTTAACAGAAATATACGATAAGAAGAAAATTATGCTCATATGATTTAACTATTTTAAAATCTCGGTGGTTTTATCCAGTCTATAGGCGCAGCCCAAATTAATGCAATATCTTTTATTTCTGGATACAACCTATTTAAACTCTCTAAATTAAATAAACCAGGCTTACTACCTTGCTTTATTATTTTGACAAAACAACGTCCATCTTGCGTATAGACAATTGCTTTTTTATTAAGAAGTAAACTTGGAGAAATGTTTTCTGAATAAAATAAAATGGATTTATCTTCAATGAAAGGTTCCATTGAGTCGCCTTCAACTTTTACTGCGTATGTATCCTTTGTAATATATGGGGGCATTTCCACTTCTTCAAGCCAACCATCTTCATAGGGGATAATTTCTGAACCTGCTCCGACATAACCCATTAAGGGTATAGTTTTTTTTCGTGGAAGTGGGTATTTTGTGATTTCCTCAATTGCTATACCTTCTTGTGCACTTATTCCTCGTTCACCTGTCAGCATTTTATTGACTGCAGAGCGGTAGATAGGGCGATGTACCTTCTCACTTAGTTGTCTGGCAAGCGATGATTGAGATAATCCAGATTCTTGTAAGGCTTCACTTAGCCAAATTTTCATAATGTTATTCATGGTTTCCATTATATCTTTGTTAGAAAAAAAATCTTTTGTGATTTTCGTTACATTTTCTATTGATATTGTACCTAAATAAGATACAATATGACTTATGAAACAGTTTTCGGAAATAATAAATTTATTAGGTGGGGTTCGTAGAGTATCTCAGTTGCTTGGGGTTCATAGAACACGCATGTACGTCTGGCTCCGTCCTGTATCAAAAGGTGGAACTGGTGGGAGAATTCCGACAAAACATATCCCAATTCTTTTGAATAAAGCTAAAAGAATTGGAGCACCGATTAAGGCAGAAGACTTTTTCTCGTTTTTTTATAGGACGCAATCATGTGATTCTAAATTATCTTCACATTCTGCTTTTATTGCTGCCCCTACAGATAATAATGAACATCAACAGCACCATTCACACTCTTAAAGAAGAAAGATCAGAGATAGTAGATGTCTCACAGATCACTATAAGCAAAGTCCAGTTGATTGATCTTGTTAATAAGATTGGACAGGAAAACATATATTATGGTGTCCTTTCGCCTCAAGATGCATGTTTTGAAATAAGCATAGATCCCTCATCAACAGGTTGTTTTGTCTATATGCTGCATAGTATCTTTGCGCGTGATGATAGAAAATATTTTCCGTTATTGCCGTACGATGATTTTAATCAATGGTTTTTATCTGTGTTTACGCAAGCTTTTACAACTACAACTTGGTTTGATAATTATTTTTCTCAAGAGTTGTCATCTTTTTATCGCTTAAATGAGCTGATCTTGTTTATAGCCTTAGTCAAAAATAGGCTTGATTTCTTAAGGGATAAACTCATCGAAAAAAGAAAAGAAGAAATCAAATTAATAAGATGCGTGCAGTGTGTGTCTGAATTGAGTTAATCCAATTTTTCAAAACTTATAACTACGCGCTCTGCCATAGCGCACATATAAATACGCATCAACCATAAGGGGAGGAAATGAAAAAACCACCACGTTATACTTTTAGCTTTTCAGAAGATTTAATACATGCAATAGGTTTTCCAGATGGTTGTACAATTGTTTTTAGTAATTCTGATTGGAATTTTTCTTTTGATGAAAATAACCATTTAATAGCTAAAAATGCTTTAGGATCAAAGTTGTACTTAGAGGTACACGGTAACACACAAGCTTTCCAAGAGAAATTTCAGGGATTATTCGAGAAGCATAATAAGCGGTCTGCATATTAGATGAAGCGCTTCGTAATTGATATGCTTTTAATCGATCTGTTGCAGCCTCCATTTCATTCCATGATGATTGGATTCGTTTGGCTTCTTCTTTAGGGGAAATATACGTTCTAAAAAAATATTAGCATTAAAAATTTTTGTGAAATCATAAGTTGGAGAAAATTGAAAAGTAAGTTTAACAGAAGCCCCATATGTTCTATCAATATCGGCCCCAAATTGTATACCTATGATAGCAAAACATTTTGTATGGGCTGGAATATTTATAGACAATAATACTTTCGACGCAGGTACTTCAGGTGGGCTTATAAAATGAATTCTATCTTCGATATTATGGCAATAAGGTAAAGAAGGCGCATTAAATTGACCAACAGAAAGAAATACTTCAGGCCAAGAATTAGTATGTTCCCAGTTAATATCACTACATGGTTTCCGACAGTAAACACCAGAAACAGAATGTAATTTAATATCAAAGGGAGGGGCTATATTGTGAAAATTAAACCATGCAATACCATCAGCAAACTCTTCATAACAAGATGTAATAAACAAAGGTTGCAGTGGAATGTTGTTTACTTGATTGTTTGTATTTTGAAGCACTCCATTATCAGGCATTTTCCACCTTTATTTCGAATAATAATTACCGTCGAACGGCTTTGTAAAAATATTTTTAAATGGAATAGCAAATGACTAACACGATTTTCTGTCTTGATCTAGGGACAAAGACAGGCTGGGCGATATGTTCCAAAGACATGTGCCTAAAGACGACAACGAAGCAGACTCTTTAGCAATTTTATATTTAAAGAAAGAAGGGGGGTATACATGTCCAGTAAAATACCATGGACGAGACTTAATACAGACCAATGGCTATTTAAACTTTCTGATTTACCGCCTATGGAAGTCAATGTTTATGTGAAGTTGCGGATAAGAATGTGACACACGCGTGAACCTCTTTTGAATGATTCACAAATATTATCTCATTTTACTTGTTGTTCAGTAAAAAGATTTCAAAAGGCATTAGATTATTTATTTAGATTTGGACACATCATTTGCTTAGAAGATGGTCGTTTGTGAAATTCAGATGTTGAGGAAGAACTCAATAACTCAAACGAAAATTTAAATAAATTTTCAGAGAGCACAGAAGGCAGCGCAAGCAAAATGGGCAAAACATCATAAAGCAAAAACAATTAGTGATGATCAAGATGCTAAGCATGATGCTTGTGCGGATTCTAGCAATACACAAGCAATGCTTAATGATGTCATTAACAATAACATATATAATAAAAAAAACTAAACTATCGTTTTAGAAAAAAAGAAATTTGTTCTGAAAGTTTAGAAACAAACGAACAGATTGACGAGCCAACAGAGGTTCATGCTTGCGAAAGCCAACCAGAGCAAATCACAACGGGTGTAGAAAACCAACCTCCCATTCACGAGCAAAAGAACGTTCCCAAAAAAGCGAAGCGGACTAGGTCAAAATATGGGGTTCTCTTACCTGCGGATTTTGAACCTAATTTGCAATACGCAATCGATCAAGGATTAACGCATCATGAGGCAGTGTCAGAATTTGAACGGTTCACAAATTACTGGATAGCAAACCCAGGTAAAAAGTGCAAACAAACGAGATTGGCAAAGGACTGGGTGCAATTGGGTTACACATCCAAAGTGTTTTTTTAGCACAGAAAAAAGCAAGATTAGAACAGGAGAAACGGTTAGGTGGTCATTATGGAAATGATCAGTCCGGGGTATCCATTGACTTTGAAAACTGGGAATACATTGACGAAACAGGAGGAGGCGCAAACCTTAGATGCTTGCAATCGTCTACAAGCGTTGCTCTCTGTGAAAGCTTCAGTTAAGCAAATTGAGCAAGCTTCTTTCCTACTCTCAAGCATGAAGTCCCTGCGAACACAGATTCCAAAGCCGTTATCCTTTCCTATAGCATGATGCTGGAACGGATTTCAGCATATGCTCTGAAAAAGGGCGTCGAAGATATCGTAACTGGTCAAGCAATGGGGATATCAAAAACATTTATGCCAATTTGTGGAGAGCTTTTAGCTTATTGCCAGACAGTAGAAAATAACCTTCTTTCAAAAGCCGAAAGTGTACGTAGAGCAATTAAAATACACGTGAGAAAACACTCAAAGAAAAAACAGCGAAAGAGCACTTTAGACGACTAACGCTTCTTCACAAGCAAGAGCTTGAAGAAACTTTAAATGGTATTGAAGGAACAGTGAAAAACATTGCAGGTTAGCAAAATAGTGAAAAGTGGTGATCATTTTACGATTAGATATGCGTTTTAAGAGTGACTAAAAATTTTTTTTAAGGTATAATACTTTCCTAAAATTGTATGCAGTACCAAATTTATAAACTAAGTGAATCCTTTAATACAAATTAAGAATTTTAGGATGTGAAAATTTCAAGATATTTGTTTAAAAAACATAAATAGCTAGTATCAATGTAAAAAAATATTGCAGCAGTCATTAAGTTCTTTCGTGTATTTTTGAAATAACAGAGTGTTTCTTTAATCTTTATGAAAGGTTAGAGGATCTTAGTACTTAAAGCGATCATCAACTATAGATAAATAATAGATGAGGTTAACTAAAAGCAACTGGATGCAATAGAAGACGTTGCTATTAAAAGGAAAGCAAACGCGAAAAAACTAAAGGTAGTTTGTGCCTTCTATCAGAAAATAATTTAAAAAATTGAAATCATAATTTTTTCACAGGAAATGAGTATGTTTACAGATAAGCAACTAAGAGCCTTGTTTGGCATTATAGTTTTTATATTTTTATGTTTTTCAGGAATTAAAAAAAATATTGACTTTATTCAGGGTATTTTGACATTCGCATCTGTTGGTTTGATAATAGTAACAACTATTTTTGCAATTTTATGCAATTCTAATATTCCTTCTGAGTTGCAGAACAACCCAAAATATAAAGATGATGATACAACGGGTTGGGTGAAACTAACACGTGATTTACAACAATATATGCACCGACTCTTAAATATAATAATTTTAGCGCTTGTCGTTTTAATTTTCCCAAATAGTTATAAAGAAACTGTTTCTTTGCCTGTCATTTTTAGGTATGTGGAACACAAATTTCCTTTTTCATTAGATACCATAATGTGGTACTCAGATATTGCTATTTGGTATTTAAACATTGTACTTTGGTATTATTTTTTATGCCGTGTACTCTTTCTTATGTTGTATACACGCAATTTAATAAATATATCTATCCTTACACTGCAGTGTTCCATTATAAAGCCACAGTGAAATTTCCGATTTCAAATATCAATTCTTTTTTTACAAAATCTTTATTATATCTGCCATTATCATCTTTAGATGATTTAATACGGATTCTATGCTGAAAACTCTCAGTATTAAATATTACATCGAACTTATCATATATATCTCCCACAAAATTTAATTTGTGCAATATAGGATTTTTTTATCTTTTTTTAAAAAATTCCACAAATATTCCCTTAAATTATTTTCTTCTTTAAATTTGATATCTAAGCTGAGTTCTATTTCAGTAACATCATCAGTGGGAAATGCATCAAGAGAATCTTTAGCCAACTCCACTAAGCATTTTGCTGATTGCTTTCCAAAAAGTTCTAATTGTTTTTGTTTTTTATATTTTAGTTTTATTTCTTTAATTGAATGCAATTTTTTTTCGAAATCTTGCTTATCAATAAGCTCAGGTAAAATATTAATTTCTTCCTTGAAATTTTCTTTGTAGTGTGACTGCAAGCATTGGTTTAGCTTTTTACTTGAAGAAAAAAGAATGAATTTTGTAGGAATCAAAACTCCAAAATATTGTTCATTTTGTTCAATTTGTTTTTTAGAACGCGGGTTAGGAACGCTTTGAAAGCCATTTTCGGAATCAATCACTTCAGGATTATAAGGACTTTCTTCTCCTGTTAAAACATAAACCCAATAGTAGGTACTTGATTCCACAAAAAGTTTTTCAATTGTTAAGGTAGCACATTGATTCTTCACGGTAAGAGTATACGTTCCTTCCTGCAAAAATTTATCGATACAATTTGTATTAACTAATTTTGAGTCTGTATCTATTTCATATTTATAAGAAAGGAAGTTAATGGTATTCATAAAGCTAACACAATTACAACGTTTATAGTCTTATGGGCGATAGATACTATCTAAGTTATCTCAGTGATTATGAAGTAGGTAGTTTGTATCTCAAATATCTCGTGTCTTTTAGAATCATTCAAGTGAAAGGTGGAGGCTATAAAATTTTAATTGTAGAAGCAATATGAGTTTTAGAAGATCTATTAAAAGCTGCTTAAGTTTAAAAGAAGTATGATCATCTTCCCAGCTTTTAAGTGGAGAAGAAATTAGGTTGCATCTTTGATTGTAATAACGACTTTCTTTCCAAGAACACTCAGTGTTTGCTCTAATGTTTGAAGCTTAGTTGGATAATTTGGATCAAGAATGCGTCTTGCTTCTGTTTCTTTTTTACCCAAACGATTAGCCAATTCTGTTTTTGTGATATTCGCTTCATTAAAGGCTTCTACCACTGCAAGTTTAAGAACATTCCATGCATCTACAGTAACCTCTACAAGGTCTTTATACTGTTGTGGCATTGGTAAAGGCAAACCACGCATAGAATAGCTCCGTAATGCTAAAGCTAAAGCTTCAACAGTATTCTCTAATGCCTCTGCTCTATTTTCTCCAGCTGTTATTGCTTCTGGTACATCTGGAAAGGTTACAATAAAACCACCGTCTGGATCAGATTCCAGTTTTGCTTGATAAGTGTATTCCATGTTTAGGTATCCTCGCCATAATCGAAATGCTTTTAAAACGAAAAATCAAAGCCATTGAGAGAGTAACTCATACCCTCAACTGCTTTTTTATTATTTTCACGTAAAGTGGGGTCAATTCACCAGATTTTATAACGGTTGTCTTGTCTCCAAAAGTTACCAAATAATATGACCCTTTGCCTGCATCAGGAGCTTCACTGTAATGAATGCCTCTATTTCTGGCTTCTTTACGTAATTCTCTAAGCAGTGCTTCTCGTTTCATTTAGCCTCCCCCTTTACTTTATAAAATGAATATCGCACAAAAAGGTTCGATAGTCAACAATAAACCGAACAAAAAAGTTCGATACGGACTCTTAATGAAAGGATATTTATTGAAACGTTAAAAGCAGAAATAAGAAAGCCGTGCCATTTGTGTGACATGTTTTTTTGATGAATAATTTGTCAAATAATATTATAATGTAATACTTAAAAAACTGTTATTAATAAACTGAAATAATTGAAAAAACATGCAAATCATGTTAAGGTTTTCTATGTATTAAAATACAAATTTAAGGTAAGAAAAAACATGCTAAATAAAGTGATGTTAATCGGGCGTTTAGGTG
>NZ_JBHIRJ010000025.1:0-10644 GCF_042197045.1 Bartonella sp. AA74HLJMH | reverse complement strand
ACCTGTTTTGAAGCCAATGTATGCATGTGTCATAGAGGACAACTCGCATTAGCTCTCACTCAATTGCCTGATTGGAAATATGAAATTAAGCACATCTAAAAAATAAACTTACAGATTTTTTACATATGGGGGTGCTTCTCTTCACAAATGGCTCCTAGCCCCCCCCTTCCTAACAACTTTCAAGTAATGCGTGATTCACGCCACATGTGAATTGCATCTCAATGTAAGGAGAAAAGATATGGCGCCTCGTCCAGCTGCTATAACGCAACCAGCCATTGCACGCGCTTTAAGAGAAGCTAAAAAACAAGGATGTGAACTCGTAGAAATCAAACCTACAGGGGAACTGCTTATCTATCTTAAAGCAGATATTCCAATACCAAATTCAGTTAGCCACCCAGACAAACTTTTAGATTTGTCAAAGAATGAATATTACGAAACCGCACTCTCTAAGATGTAAAATACCATGCCTAAACCACGTCCTCCTCATCTCGTTAAACAAATTACTCAACATGGCAAAATTGTATGGTATGTACGTATTGGTCATGGACCACGCATTAGAATACGCGGTACCTATGGAACGCAAGAGTTTGTTGATAACTACAAAAGCGCACTTGCCGAGTTACAAGGGCTTATACTTCCTAAATCAAAAACCGGTAAACTTGTTGAAGGGTCATTTGCATGGCTGCTTAAACAATACTTTAACAGCGTTCATTGGCATAGCCTTGCTAAAGCTACGAAAAGACAAAGAGAACTTATCCTTATGAAGGTATGTGATGCTATAGGAAACATTCCATACAGAGAAATAAAGAAATCACATATTACAGCGGGTGTTGAACGCCGCAAAGAAAAACCAACAGCTGCTCACAATTTTCTAAAAGCCCTTAATGGACTTTTTAATTGGGCAATTGATCAAGAGCTTTTAGAAAACAATCCAACAGTAGGAGTAAAAAGACCAGCTTACAACAACAAAGATGGATTTGCTGTTTGGACAGAAGAAGATGTTGAAAAATATTATAAAAAATGGGCTCTAGGAACGCATGAACGCGTCTGGATTGATGTCCTTCTTTACACGGGTTTGCGTCGTGGTGATGCGGTCCGCATTGGTTGGAACGATGTCAAAGATAATATCATTCACCTCAAAACAGAGAAAAGCAAATTCCAAACAGATGTCTTTCTGCCCATTTTGCCTGAATTAGCAGAAACCCTTAAAATTGGTCCTATTGGAAATGAAACATTTATTTGCGGGAAAAATGGAAATAAGCTCGTTAAAGAAAGTTTTGGCAACCTCTTTCGTGAGGCTTGTAACGTAGCGGGAATCAAAAAATCAGCACATGGCTTAAGAAAATTAGCAGCAACACGCGCAGCTAACTCTGGTGCAACAGTATCACAACTCAAAGCAATTTTTGGATGGACAGAAGATAAAATGGCATCTCTCTACACAAAGAGCGCAGATCGTAAAAGGTTAGCTATAGAGGCGATAAAAAAACTACAAAAAAATGAGGGATAACGCTATAAAAAGCATAATGGAATCAATAATGATAAATTTCCCCCATATCGTAATAACCCATTTATTTTATTTAAAATAATTGGAACGGCCCGGGGAGCCACTTTTCTTTTATTCCACGTAGTTTATTGTTTTTTCTCAAGCTTTTAGATATGAGGGATTCGTTAATAAAAGTGATGGAATAGGATTTTTGCAATAAAATAGAAACGCAATATCCTACGGGATGTGTTTTTTGCAATGAACGCAAAAAGCGATTGATTCATTTTAAATACTTTTTTCAAACTACCGCGCCTTTATAAGAGGACACAGCAATTATTTGCACATTATAAATTACGATTTCTTTCATCAGAGATGAGTTATTAAGCTCCATCAGCAATGAATCGGTCTCATATATTTTTTTCCAAAGAAAGAATGATTTCTACTTAATAAAGGAGTTAAACTTAAAAACCTGCTCATTAAGCAATCATTTTGAAAAATGAAAGAAACAACAATCAAGGTCATATATTATCTCCATACACCCCACATAACCTCCTCCCCATCCTAAAAGCAAAAAACATAAAACAAGTCTGTAAACACTCCGACGTCTTATCTAACAGGTTGTTCCTCCTGCTAACCACTTCAACGCTTTACAAACAACCTTGCCTTGGATATTCATCACACTGTCATAAAAAATTTAATGCATAAAGTTTTATAGGCTTTATATCCTCCCAAACTAATAGTGTTTTACAGTAAAAACAAAGATAACGAGCTAAATTGTTGAGAATCCTGAGAAAGCCTTCAGAAATCATGACATTCTCGCTATTGTATTATGCAGTCACACGCTTTTTTAAAGAGATATCTCTTAAATCCCCAAGCCTCTTTCACAATGACTCCCGTAAATGGTATAAAATGAAATCGATTGATCAACCCCATCTTTATTTATAATAAAAGCCATACCATCATACTATTTTCCAACTCTCAATCTTAGCAATACCCCCTTGCCTTTGAAAGAGTTTATAAGAATCATTTTATTTATTTCTCAAATGTCCATTTATACAATAATTTCACATATAACGTGCAAGTGAATACTTTTGATTGATCCGCATAAATAGCTTCAAAATAAAAAAATTTTACGATATAATGAACTATTCAATATATAAAACAGTGAGTTATTATTAGACATCAATTTTTAAAATTAAAAGTCATCATTAAAGATAAAACACATCCTATATAAAAATAATTTTATATAAATAAAATCTACTTTTATTCCCATTTTAAAAAATGGGAATAAAGCAAATAAATAATTGCCTCTACAATAATGATTTTTTAAAGATTTTCAAATAAATCCAAATAGTTAGAGGTTTTCATTTCTAAAAAATGAAAACCTCTAAAGGGTCTTCTTACTTTGACAAGAGTACTTTATAGCTCTTTTCAATTGAGAATAAATCAACAAAAGTAAAAAATCTCCTGTACATGATCTTTTTTCAAGACTTTATCTAAGCAGCCTTCTTAACTGATTTCCGAAAACGAAAAGTCTTTGCACGCTTTGCCACCGCTTTTGCTTTTTTATGCCTCTCATTTTGAGGTGAAGAATTCTTCCGCTGCAACTGTGCGGTATCATCTTTTCGACCTAAAAACTGTTTTTGACGTTTAGATTTTTTAAAACGGCGTTCCTTATCGTTTTCTTTTTCTTTACTTTCTCGTACAATTGGCTTTTCTGGAAACGCTGCAAATTGTTCTGGAACAGCCTCAGCCACCAATTTCATACGAATCAAGCGCTCTATAGCACGCAAGCGGGACCTTTCTACCTTCTCATCAAAAAGCGTAAGTGCTACACCAGATGCACCATTACGTCCTGTACGACCAATACGATGTACATAACTTTCAGCTTCATCTGGTAAGTCGTAATTAATAACGTGGCTTATCCCTGGTATATCAATACCGCGTGCAGCAATATCTGTTGCCACTAGGATCTGCACAGATCTTTCACGAAAAGCTTTTAAAGCAGACTGGCGAGCACCTTGTGATTTATTTCCATGAATTGTTGCGACTAAATATCCTACCTTTTCTAAACTACGTGTGACAGCATCTGCCCCATGTTTAGTTCGAGTAAAAACAATAACCGAATCAAAAGCTGGATTTGTCAAAAGTTTACTTAAAACATTCTTTTTTTCATTCGTAGGAACACAATATAATTTTTGGCAAATCTCTACAGCCGTAGTACCTTGAGGAACAACTTCAATTTTAACCGGATCATTGAGTAAACATTTTGCAAGCACAGCAATTTCCCTCGGCATTGTTGCAGAAAAGAGTGCTGTCTGACGCTCTTGATGCAAAAGCTTTGCAATTTGCTTAACATCATGAATAAACCCCATATCCAACATACGATCTGCTTCATCCAAAATCAAAAAACGAGATTGGGAAAGATCAACACACTTTTCACGAACAAGATCTCTCAAACGCCCTGGAGTCGCTATCAAAACATCCACACCTGCTTCCATACGTTTAATTTGTTTTAAACGTGATACGCCCCCAAAAATAAGACATGTTGAAAGATGTGCTCCTTTCGCCACAGTACGGATCGTTTCATCAATCTGAACAGCAAGTTCACGCGTTGGAGCTAAAATCAAAGCGCGTGCAGTTTTAGGACAGCGTTTATCACCCAAAGCCAAAATCTGACTTAAAATAGGTAAACCAAATGCCAAGGTTTTTCCAGAGCCTGTCTGAGCAACACCTAAAATATCGTGTCCTTTCAACATCACTGGAATAGCTTGTTCTTGTATAGGTTTAGGTTTACTCATCCCAGCAATGAGTAAATTTTTAATCAAAAGAGTAGGTAAACCTAACTTTGTAAAAACATTTTCTTCTTTTATAGGCAAAATAAAATCTTTCCTTAGCTGAAGAGCTCAAAAGAAGTAACCATCTGAACTCTCCACTCAAGAATCCGCGCAAGAGAAATCCCTGACATTTTAAATGAAGCAACGCCTAAAAAGCGGCTTGCGCAACTTATGAACACCTTGAAATCAAGATAAAGGCGTATAAACTTCACTTTACAAAAAGCCAACAAACCAGCCTAAATGCCTTCATCTCTATTATCTTTGGATTATGATAAAAAAGCAAGAACTTTACGAAATACATTTATCATGAATAAAAACAATATTTAGATCGTTTACTTTTTGATGATTGTGTCCATCGGTAAATGTACCTTGATAAAATCAGGATAAATCTCGAGAAAAACTGGATTTTGTAAAGTTTTTTGACCGCCATAAATTAAATACCATTGGTTTTTATCAAAAATCGCCAAAGTTTTATATTGAATGATGCGATCTTTCATCTCAAGAACTGTTGGAATTAAAGCATACAAAGTACCGTTATCAGTTTGTAAATACTCTATATTTTCTTTATCTAAACAATAAGCACCAGAAGGCAACCCCTCAAATTTCTTATGCAACTGTTGAAGAAAATCACTACGTAAAGCACTCTCTGTTGTATTCAATCGATGTGCCATCTCTTTATAAAGCCGCTCAGGCATATAACGAGAAATAGGCATAAAATCCCCATTTTTTATAGCATTATTGACATCAACAACGACTCTTGAAAGTTCATCTTTTTGTACTATTGTTGGCTGAGATGCTAAACTCTGTTGATTAACAATCAAAAAGAAAAATAGACTCAGCACCGAATAAAAAATAGGTTTCATCATTATACTTCTTGTTTTAGTAAAATTTCAGTTTCTCAAATAACAAAATCAAATAACGTTTGATCATCAGTAATATCACGATAACGCCAACCTAACGCTTGAAATTTTTCCTCTAAAAGACAAAAATTACCGTATTTTTTTGTTTCAATCGCAACCAATACAGAACCAAAGTTTCTCGCTGACTTTTTAAGATATTCAAAACGTACGATATCATCATCTGGTGATAATGTGGAAAGAAAATGACGCAATGCACCAGGATGTTGCGGAAAACTAAAAATAAAATATTTTCTCAACCCTTGGAAACGTAAAGAACGCTCTTTAATTTCTGGCAAACGCTCAAAATCAAAATTACCTCCTGAAATAACGAGAAGAATTTTTTTCCCCTTTAACTCTTGAGGAGGAATACTGTTAAGCGCATCAATCGATAAAGCACCAGCCGGTTCAAGAACCACACCTTCAACATTAAGCATTTCAACCATCGTAGAACAAACACGGTTTTCAGGAACCGTAATGACAGAATCAGGGGGAAATTGCTTTAGAATTGTATAGTTTAGAGCTCCAATTTCAGCCACAGCAGCACCATCTACAAAAGTGTCAATGCTTTCAAGCTTGACGCGTTTTCCACTCTCCAAACAAGCAAGCAAACTTGCAGCTCTTTGCGGCTCAACAAAACGAAGCTTTGTTTTCCAACCATATTCATGTAAAAACTTGCTCACTCCACTTGCCAAACCACCACCCCCTACCGGCACAATCATCAAATCTGGCTCACTTTCTCCATTGAGTTTTTTCCATTGTAAAGCAGCTTCACAAAGCACTGTTGCCTGCCCTGTAATAATGCGAATATCATCGAAAGGTGGAGCCATTACACCACCGCTCTCTACGACAAAGGATTGCGCAGCTTCATAACATTGATCAAATGTTTCACCAACCAAACGAATATCAATGAATTCTTTACCAAAAATACGTGTTTTTTCAATTTTTTGTTGTGGCGTTGTCATAGGCATGAAAATCACGCCTTTACGTTTAAAATAACGACAAACAAAAGAAACCCCTTGCGCGTGATTCCCCGCTGAAGCACAAACAAATGCAGAATCTGGTGATATACAGCTAAGCATTTCTGAAACAAAATTGAAAGCACCACGAATCTTATAAGACCGCACCGGTGTTAAATCTTCACGCTTTAAATAAATTTCTGCATCATACTTTTGACTAAGAAAATCATTTCTTTGAAGTGGTGTTTCAGCAAACACGTGATGCAATCCCACCATAGCTTTTGTGACGTCTTGAATAAATTGACTCATAACACTAATCTTTTCATACTTTATTTACATTATAAAAGCTTTTTCTATCGATAAAGGAAACTATTGTCAGTCAAAATTTCACTAAAAAATGAAAAATGTTTCTTTTGTCATTAATTCTTGATTCAATAAAAGATATAGCTTATGAGAGAACTCACATCGCGGACGTGATGAAAACGGTAAACATAGCAGACTTAAAATCTGCCGGTCGAAGACCTTGCGGGTTCAAGTCCCGCCGTCCGCACCACGATATGTGGATTTCCCCTTATTTTTCAGTAATTTATTAGAAATTAGAAAAAATTAAACCACCTTCTAAACCACCTTTTAAAACCCTATCATAACGCTATCAGATGGTATTGAGATAGTACTAAAATACGAATCATTGCTGCTTTTTTGAGGCATATTTTGGAACTAAATCACCATACCATGTTTTGCTTCGACTCCCCAATTCCCCTCCCCGCCATAAAAGACGAGGAGATAGAATCAATTTTCCAAACTAAGCAGCTTTCGTAACAGACCTTGCTAAAACCCGCTTAGCTTCTTTAATGAGAGCTTTATATTTTCTATTCTCTTCATCAACTCTAAAAGCATCAACAAGACGCACATGGATAGGACCTAAAAGATACAAAGCTTTTTCACCAGCACTCATACCCTCCCAATGGCTTGGTAAATCAAAGCGTGTATCATTATCATAATCAACAGATTGGCTTTTTAACTTTTTCTCACACTCAATAAAGTAACGACGAGCTTGTCTGCCTTTCTCATTGCGTTCAACCATGGAAAGCTCTTTTGCCATGTCTAGAGTGAGGTGATATTCGATACTTGGACGACCACCTTTAGGTTTCGGTAAATTTTTACCGAAACTCATAACACCTTGATTTTCTTGATGGGCATTAGGTTTTACTAAATTTTTAGTAAAACTCACAAAGTCCTTATTTTCTAGGAAACCGTATTCTTTAATACGATTAATAATCCAATCGTTAAAACGAGATGTGACCTTCAAAAACGTATGCAACTCACGTGCATTTACTGTTCGAACTATTTCTTGATCAATTGTTTGTTCCGTAATTTTTATAAGAATGTTCATAATGAACTCCTATCGATTAGAGGTTTCTTATTGACATTCCAGAGGAATGCCGGGCGCTAAGAAACACGGTCGATAGTCCGTCGCTATGCTTTCCCCATAAGGGTATTGTATGGCATAGCTACACCCGACAAAACCTTTATATGCTACACGCATACAACGAGTCAAAGTCTTTAAGGCGCGGAGAAAAGATTGTTTCGGCAATCTATCCGCTATCGATTCAAGATGTTTCTTAGGCACCTGATTCGACAATAGACACATTGTTATAATCCTGTCAAGTCGCTCCTGTTATAAATGCAGCCCACTGTTCCAAGAGAGCATGGCGTTGTTCCAAAAAATCTGTCCGCATATAAGCTATTACCTATCCCATACAGCATTTTGATTGTTGATAATCAATGGCAAAACGGAGTGTTGATATTGAGAAGTTTTATTATACCGTCATTTTTACAAAACGAACTGTTTAAGCGTCTCTCAACACTTCTTTGAGTCCCGACAGAACCAAGAGGATCCACCGGAATCCTATCATCTTTACAATTTTCACACCATTTCCCACCTTTAATTTTATGGTGAAATCCTGATTGGATCATACAAGTATGAATCATCGACCATTCATTAAGTCCTAATTTGCTATTGTCTCTATCACTACTATAAGGAGATAGCGCACCACACTCCAACAGTGCTTTTCCTACCTCAGTAGAGTTTACACCTGGCTTTTCCCATATAACAAAGTACGTTGAAGGAGGCTTTGAGTTACATCCAGCCATATTTAATAAAGCTATACAGCTTAATAATTTTAAAGTTTGTTTCATTTTTCCCCTTTTTTAATGGATTTATTGACTATGAGAAGGCTTTAAAGCCTGTTGATGATTCTTATCTCCATTTTTTAAATTTGTCACTGAACTTCCAGCAAATAGCCCCCCCTTTTTCAAAAGGGTGAGATTTCAAATCCAACCCTTACAAATTTTTGAAAGTCTTCAATATTTTGACGTACAAGCTTTATAACTGTAGCGTGGCTATTCCCCATACCCTCTGCAATTTTTAAAGAGGTCGTGATGGTAATACCATCATTATCGATTGTCACTAAATTATTCATGATCAAACTATTATCAATAATTTTCTGTCATTTTTGTTAATCTTCACTATGAGTAATTCGTAATTTTGGACCTCTTCAAGATAATTCTATTGAATCTCTTTCAGTTTTTTTGGCTTCAATATAACGGTCAATTTCAACAAGATCCCATTTTAAGTATCGCCCTTCTTGTATAGGCTTAGGAAAAGCTCCTATTTTTACAAGCTCTCTAATGTAGGTCATTGACATTCCGAGATAAATTGAAAGATCTTGTATATTGACAAGCCGTTGCAAACGCATCGACAGTAAAGCTTGTTCGAATAAGCTTATTTTTTCTATTGAGGCAATTAATTTTTCTTCGTTCATTTGAATCTTTCCTTATTATCGATGTGTTGAGAATAATTATAAATGAGCGGGGGTGCTGGGAGGAGAGAGCACCCCCATAACTTCAAGCTGCTTGTGTCAAGATCCGTTTCATGTCTTGCTCTATTTCTGCTAAAAACGTCTCGACAGCTTTATTAATTTCTTCAATGTATTTTTCATCACGGTCAACGCGTTTAATTTTCATGCGTAAGTATGTTGATTGCCTCGTAAGACGTGGGTCATAACTGATAAAATCACACCATTTTCGTCCCGTACAAGCCATTTGGAATTGTATTTGCGCGCTATATTCAGGCTTTATAGTGTCATCTATAAAGAAGCGTAAATGGTTTGGGGATTGTGGGCATTTGACTTCAACTAAACCGTCATCACTAACAAACCCATCAGGACTAGCCCCCGCCATTTGGATTGTGGGGTGTTGGATAAAACCGCATTGAGAGACTTCAGTATCATAAATGAATGCATATTCTTTCAAGGCATCTTCTTCATGTTCAATGCCCCATTGCATAGCAGGTGTTGTATAAAATTGGCTTACTTCTTCTGTTAAACGCTCTGTCATAAGCTTAATTTTATAGTCTTCATATTTGCTTGTAGGGGTTCCCTTTGCTGTTTTACTGAGTACGTTGTAAACGTTTGATGCGGTGACTTTTCCAAGCGGGACTGAAACCATTGTGCTGTTCTTTGTTCCATTTCACACCGCCGTTTGTTGTTGAGTTGGTGCATATTCAATATCTTGTATAGGTGCATCTAATTGCTCTTGTTGTGCTTTATTCATTTGCTTTCGCTGCTTTTTTTTTCAAAGCAAACAAAGCGGTTTGTGCTTGTTTAAAAGACATATCTTTTAGATTTTTTACTCCTATGAAAGAGAGAAGCCTACTTTCTTCAGATTGTGTTTTTTTAATTAATTCTTTGATTTCATTCATCTGTTCAGAAGAGATACCCGCAAGAAGTGTTATTCCATCTGTATCGTCTTCTTTTCTTGCAACATTAAGAAGCATGCCTAAGAGATATCTACGTGCGTAGCTTATAGTAGAACCAACCGCTTGTGTGTTATTTTTGCTTCCCGTAGCATCAATGGGAAATGTTCCTTGTGTTGATATTTCATTGCCCGATATATGCTTTAAAGTCATTTCTACAGTTATGTCATTTGAACTCTGGTCTTTGATACGAGAGAACAAGGCAAAGTGATGTTTTGCAAGAGGTTCTTTAATAGCATCAATATATTTATCAAGCGTTGTATAGAGGCTTTTAGTATGTGTATTAATGGCATTTTGTTCGATATTTTTATATTCCACTTGTATAGTAGAAAGATCACGGACAAAGTTTTGACGCTCTTGTCGTTCTATCTCCTTTTCTCGCAATTCAAGAAGACGCTTGAGACGATCCATATCGACATCATTTTCTAAAGCTCTTTCTAAAATAAGCTCCATAGCTGTAGGTTTGATTTCACAATCGTTCGTTTTTTCCACTAATTCCGTTTGTGTGGTACTTAGTTCACTCATCTTGATTTCCTCCTATTTGAGCGCAATTCACCCGTGGCGTGAATCACGCATGTGTTAAAAGTTGGTTTGGTTGTTAGAGTTTGGATTTTATAGGCTGCATTATGTCTTCAGAAATTATGGTATCTAC
>NZ_JBHIRJ010000024.1:0-15026 GCF_042197045.1 Bartonella sp. AA74HLJMH | reverse complement strand
AAGAAAGAAATCTTACCCCATGCTTTTATCAAAGGTGGGAGTTTTCCAAAGCGCGTTGAATTAAAAAAGCTGAATGGGAATGTGTTTCAAAGAGCCGATGGAGATCAATTCCCCATTGCAAAACAAAAAGGACCCTCCATTGCTGGGGTGATGTTCAAGCCAGAGATTGCAAGTACTATTGTAAACGAAGCCAATGAAAGATTAATTGCCAACATACAGTATCAACTTGCTCGTCAAGAATATGCCGCCAATAAGAAAGCTAAATAATGTTCTTAAGCTATGTCAACACGCTACTCACTTTAATTGTAATTTTTAAAGCAGATTATCATTTGCGCTTTGGTTTTTTCCAGAAAAAATACAATAAAATCAATGCAAAAGGTACTTCCCAGCGGGTTGGCTTCGTTGCGGGGCGGACGAGCGCGAACTATCGCTAGCGACAGAATTTTCAAATTGACTGTACATTGTACACATAACACATTGATAGATAACAATTTCAATATGTACAGTATGATATGTAAAATGTCTCCTTATCGCATTGAAGCCCGTTTTTCAGTTCATGACGTAAAGCTTTCTTTCTTGGTACGCCGAAAACCCCATTCCTCAAGATGAGAAAAAAATCAAGGCAAGGAGCAACTATGAATAAGAAGAATCGTAAGGGTCTATCGGTTCGTGCGTTTGCGAAGAAGATGGGTGTTTCACATAATGCGGTGGTTTCTCGGATAAAGACAGGTAAATTTGATGCGGCTCTTTTTGAAGATGGTTCTGTCAATGAAGCCCTTGCCACAAGCATCTAGAATGAGAATCCAACAAAGCGCCCTGCTCCATTTTTAGCGCCTGATGGTCAAGCGCGGACAAAGATCAAACAAGCCTCTACAGATGGAGCCAATGAATACAAGATAAAACTGGAGCGAATGCAAGTTGCGCTTGAAAGCGAAAAGATTGCCCTTGAACGCTTACGCGAAACAACCGTTGACCGTGAAGAAGTCAAGAGAGCAGCCCGTGAGTTTGGAAGAGCACACCGTGACGCTATGTTGAATTTTCCGCATCGTTTTGGTGCAAGCATTGCTGCACAAGTTGGATGTGATGCAGCCAGCCTTATTGGTGCTATTGATTATTACATGAGAACCGCTTTACTTGAGGCGGTTAATATTCCAGTGCCTTTTCATGATCCTCATTCTCCAGAGTTAGAGAACTTGCAAGAAACGAATAATGGATGACAATGCAGTCGAAGAATTTTTCGCTAATGCCAATAACGCACGACAACCCGACCCACCGTACACGGTTTCGCAATGGGCGGATAAGAATAGATACCTTAGCACGGTAGCAAGTGCTGAACCTGGATTATGGAGGACTATACGTACCCCCTATTTACGAGAGATCATGGATAATCTTTCCTCTCACAAACCAATTGAAACAACTATTGTCATGAAAGGGGCGCAAGTTGGCATGTCAGAGGCAGGATTGAACTTCTGCGGTTATGCCATTCATCATAGTCCAGGACCTGCCCTTTATGTGATGCCGACAGTTGAGACCGCTAAGAAACTGTCAAAGTCTCGTCTTGATCCGATGATTTCAGCTAGCCCTGCTTTAAGTGAACGCATTGCTCCTGCTCGTGCACGAGACAGTGGAAATACAATGTTTTCAAAGGAATTTTATGGGGGAACATTGATGATTACAGGAGCAAATAGTGCTGCTGGATTGCGTTCTTCTCCTATTCGCTATTTGGTTTTGGATGAAGTCGATGCTTACCCATTGAATGTCGATAATGAAGGCGATCCTGTAACAATTGCTGAAAAACGAACCTCTGCTTTTATTCAACGTAAAATTTTTAAATTGTCCACGCCGACACACCGTGACACAAGCCGTATCGCCAAGGATTTTGTGCTAGGAGACCAGCGATATTACAACGTGCCTTGTGATGCATGTGGTGTTCTACAGCCCATTGTTTGGTCACAAATCAAGTGGCCAAAAGGCGCCCCCGAAAAAGCTGTGTTTGTTTGTGCCCATTGTGGTCATGAACATGCCGAACATCGTAAGTCCACCTTAATGGCAGAAGAAAACGGTGCTTGCTGGATCGCAACACAGGAGTCAAGTAAGCCTCGTCTGCGTTCTTACCATATTTCAGCGCTTTATTCGCCATGGCTGACTTGGGGCGATTGTGCGCGCGAATTTTTAAGAGCCAAAGAAGACCCTGCTCTTTTGCAAGTTTTTATTAACACAGTGCTTGGAGAGCCATGGGAAGACAGAACAGGCGAAGTTGTTGATCCTGATAGCCTCTATGCAAAACGTGAAGATTATCCATTGGCACCAGAACAAGCCGTGTTGTTGACAGCGGGTATTGATGTGCAAAATGACCGCTTAGAACTTGAAGTGGTGGGATGGGGGCGTAGTGAAGAAAGTTGGCATATTGATTATCAAGTGATCCTTGGTGATCCCTCTTCTTTTGAAGTATGGGACCAATTGGATGAATATCTTGCAAAACGTTGGCCGCATCCAGGCTATAAAGAGGGGATTAGGATAACAGCTGCTTGTATTGATACCGGTGGTGGACATACACAGGCGGTTTATAATTATGTACGCCCGCGTGAGGGGCGGCGTATCTGGGGCATTAAGGGGCAAGCGGGATGGCGTGCGGTATGGCCACGCCGACCAAGCAAAAACAATAAAGGACAGATTAATCTTTATATTGTTGGGGTTGATGCCGCGAAAGATATTATCACGGCACGATTTAAAAAATCGGGACCTGAAGCAACGGGGGCTGGTGCAACACACTTTCACAAAAGCCTTGATCGAGAATATTTTGACCAGCTAACCGCTGAAAGAAAAGTCATCAAATATTTTAAAGGCTTCAAGCGTATTGAATGGCAAAAAAGTGAAAAGGCAAGAAACGAAGCCTTGGATTGTAGGGTCTATGCTTATGCGGCTTTACAAGGTCTGATTTCGGCGGGAATAAACCTTAATCGAGAAGTTGATATCTTAGAAGAGCGTTTGGAAAAACTTAAAATTGAAGGTTCTGTAGAGCAACCAACATCTGGGATTTCTTCATTCACTTCTCCAAGAAGATCTCAGATAGCAAAACCTCAAAGGAAACAATCCAGAACAGTGATGAATCCTTATATGCGAGGGGATTGGAGGTAATTTGTGGATGAAACTTTAGGACAATTTAACAGCAAAATTAACAGACTGGAAAGTTTAAAAAGGCGGCGTGAACAAATTGAAGAGGCTCTTTATTCGGGTGCGCAATCAGTGCGTCACGGCGATAAGCAAGTCAGCAACCGCTCTGTTGAGGAACTGCGCAGAGCTCTTGAAATGATCAATACGCAAATAGCGGACCTTGAAGGGCGTAAAGGTTCACGCGTGTTCTATTTTAATATCTCACGAGGCTATTAATGGCTGGCTTTATCAATAAACTTACGGGCTTTTTTACAATTTCTCGTCAACACAATCCCCATTTTGAAGCTGCAAGCAAAAGCCGTCGCATGGGTGGTTTTGATCCCGCAAAAAAACATATCAATAAAGCGATTGAAGAATGCGGTGATACCATTGTTGCCCGTTCAAGATGGCTTTATGACAATGAAGCTCTTTATGGTTCTGCAACGGAGGAATGGGTCTCTGCGGCTGTAAGTGATGGGATTAAACCTTATCCTCGTATTGAAGGCTTTCAAGAAGAAAAGAAAAAGCTTTTAGACTTATGGTGGCAATGGGTTGATGAAGCCGATTATGATGAAGATACCAGCTTTTATGGGCTGCAAGCAACCATTGCACGAGAAGTATTTTTAACCGGAGAGTGCTTTGTAAGATTGCATTATGTTGATCTCTACGGGCGCTCTGGTGTGCCTCTTCAGTTGCAAGTTTATCCCACGGAAATGTTGGACCTTTCCTACAATGGACCGGCTGAGATTGAAGGCAATTACATTCGTATGGGAATTGAATTTAATGCCAGTGGTAAGCGTGTTGCTTATCATTTCTGGGAACATCACCCCTATGATGCTTCTCCTTCCAACATAGCATTTAAGAGTCAAGAACGCATACGTGTCCCCGCTGAAATGATCCTTCACATCAAAGAGCGCCGTATTGCCGGACAATTGCGCGGTTCTCCCAAAATAACGCGCTGTATGACAAAGATCTTTCAACTCGAATCCTATGACGACGCAGAACTCGATAGAAAAAGGACGGCGGCTCTTTTCGCGGCGTTTGTCAAGGACAATTCACCAAACGTCGAAAAATTATCCGATAATCGTGATAAAAACAACGTTGAAGAAGAATACGAAGCACCTGCCATTGCACCCGGTGCATCTCTTTATTTAGGAGAGAATAAAGAAGTTACATTCTCAAATCCTGTTGAGGTTGGAGGTTCTTATGAGGCTTTTCAATTTCGCAATATCTTGAAAATTTGTGCAGCACTTAATATGCCTTATGCCGTTGTGACAGGGGACGTTACGCGCGGCAATTTTTCAAATGTGCGTACCTCCATCATTCAGTTTAGACGTCATGTTAAACAATGGCGTGAACATATTATTGCCTTTCAGTTTAACCGCATTGTTTGGGAGCGTTTTGTTGAAATGGCAGTGCTTTCTGGATGTGTCAATTTGCCAGGGTGGGAAGAAAATTCCTTGCCATGGCTTCAATGTGAAAGCTTTGCACCCCCGCTTGAAATGATTGATCCAAACAAGGATATCTCAGCGGAAAAAGAAGAAATCCGTGCAGGCTTGAAAACACGACGCATGGCACTTGCTGAGCGCGGCTTTGATATCGACAGCATTCATGCCGAAATGCAAGAAGAGCACACAGACGCTCGTGCGCGCGGCTTATCTTTTGACACGGATATGGCAGTGCCTTCTGGTAGCAATCAAATGATTGATACAGCAGATTCAGAACCTTCTGAGACTTATGAAAGTAACCAAGGCAGTGAGGCACATAAAAATGGTGAATAATCTTGATATGCCGTTTTTGGCATCACGGCTTTTTGGGGTTCCACATATGCTTGCCTCGACAAAACTTGATGTCATTCTCAATGCTCTTGCACCGCGTCTTTTTGAGGGAGAAAAGTTTCCCATTGAAGCTTATTCGCAAGAGAATACAGAAGCTTTAAGACCCCCTGAAACTTATGTAGTACAAAACAATGTTGCCATAATACCGGTTCATGGCACGCTTGTGCGCCGTGGTGCATGGCTTGGGGCTTTATCGGGGCTAACCTCTTATGAAGGTTTAAGCGCTTCTTTTCGTGAAGCCATTGCACAACCTGATGTTCGCGCTGTTTTATTTGATATTGACAGCGGCGGTGGAGAAGCCGGTGGTGTGTTTGATTTGGTTGAAGAGTTTCAAACACTCTCAAAACAATACAATAAACCCATTTGGGCACATGCCAATGAGTTTGCCTGTTCTGCAGCTTATGCCATTGCTTGTTCTGCTTCTCAAATATGGGTTGCTCGCACAGGGGTTGTGGGCTCGATTGGGGTTGTTTGTGCCCATCTTGACCAGTCCCGTGCAGATGAAAAACACGGGCATAAATGGACCTTTGTCTTTGAAGGTGATCACAAAACCCATGGCAACCCTCATGAACCCTTGAGCGATACAGCACAGATAAAAATGCAAGCCGATTGCGCCCTGCTCTACGAGATGTTTGTCGATTTGGTGGCGCAAAACAGACGCTTAAATGCTGCTGCAATTCGTGACACAAAAGCAGAAACTTTTATAGGCACCCAAGCGATCACGCTTGGATTAGCAGATGCGCAGGGCACCCTTGCGCAAGCTTTGGAAGCCTTAACGGATTCCATATCACAAAACCCAACATCAACAGAAAAAGAAGGACAAAACACATGGCACGCACACAATACCGCGCTGAAGAAGAGGATGACGAAAAGATCGTCGACATCATCAATGACGAGGAAGAGGACGAAGACGATAGTGACATCGACAAAAACGCCGAAATCTTTGACGACGAAGAAAACGAAGATGAAGATGAAGACAATGAGGACAAGCAGGAAAACATAAAAGCTGCTCTTGAAAAAGAAAGAAAGCGCGCAAAAGCACTAACAACCCTTGAAAGGCAAGCAAAGCACTTAGGCGTTTCTTTTGACGCAGCAAAAGCTATTCAAAACGGTATGAGTATCGAGAAAGCACGCCAGTGTGTGTTGACGGCTGCTAGCTCTCAAAGCGCGTCTTTAAAAGTCTCGCCTTATACCCCTCATAGTGATGGGACGAGCAAGGCAAAGATTCACGCAAAATGGGAAGCAGCTTGGAGGGCAGTGAAATGACGAATATTATTTATGACGACGTACGCAATGGCGCTTATCTTGGACCCTACGACCCCGATATGTCAAATGAAGAAGTGGTATTTGCATCAGGAGCATTCATTGAAGCAGGAACTGTCATGGGAAAGATAACCGCAACGGAACACTATGTCCCCCTTAATCCAGCAGCATCAGATGGCAGTCAAACACCGGCAGGGATTTCTTTTGCCACTGTTGATGCCTCTGAAGCAGATCAACGTGCCGTGATTACAGCACGCTTATGCACTGTAAAAGCTTCTGAACTGCTCTGGCCAGATGCCATCACAGACGAGCAAAAGAAAGAAGCCATTCAGTCTTTAGAAGACCATAACAACATTCTATTGCGATAGGAGAATGCACACATGGATATGAATTTTTTTAAACATGATGCTTTCTCAAGCATCACAATGATGAAAGGCATTGAAAACTATGAGTTTCAACCTGGTCTTGTAAGCTCTCTTAATCTTTTTGAGGAAGTTGAAACCAGTACCACGGAGGTTGGTATTGAACGGCGTGATAATACATTTTCGCTTATTCAAACCAGTGAACGTGGCGCACCTTTGGCAGAAGGTGATAGAGAGGGTCGTAATCTTCGGTTTTTCAAAACAACACGGATTGCCAAAAGTGATACGGTGAAATCAGAAGAAATCCAAAACCGTCGTGAATTTGGCGCAGAAGATCAGTTAGAGACAGCAATGAAATATATTGCCAGAAAACAAAAGAAACTGATTTCTGAAATAGAATTGACATGGGAAAATATGCAACTTGGCGCTGTTCAAGGGGTGGTTCTTGATGCCGATGGCTCTGTTATTGTCGATTGGTACAAAGAATGGGAAATCGCACCACCAAAGCCGATTGATTTTAAACTAAATACAGAAACAACCAATGTTGCGGACCATGTTGATCAAGTCATTATGAGGATGATTGAAGCTTCAAAAGGAGCTTTTTCTGATCGTTCGCGGATTATTGGGCTTTGTGGTAATGAATTCTTTTCCAAGTTGAAAAACCATAAAACAATTCGTGAGACCTATTTAAACACAGCCTTAGCACAGACACTCAATAGCGCCGGAGGTGTTGCAACACCAAGTTCGATTGGCTCTGGGAGCTTTGGTAGTTTTGACTTTGCAGGCGTAACTTTCATTAATTACCGGAGTATTCACAACTATAATGTGAGTGCGAAGGCTGGAACAAAGCGCGCTATAGGCATTAAGCCGGATGAATGCCAATTCTTTCCTGTTGATGCGCCTGGTGTCTTCCAAAAAACCTTTGCTCCTGGTGAAAGCTTGGATTTTGCCAACACCGTTGGGAAGCCTCTCTACACGATGTTGATCGTTGATCACGACCGTAATGCATGGGTAAAACCGGAGGTCTATAGCTATCCGCTTTACATCTGTACACGCCCTGAAATGCTGTTTAAAGCCGTGATTGGAGCGAAATAACATGCGATGGCACGGGCTGCTAAACCAAATGGTTAAAGATGTACGCAACACTTTTGGGCAGCCCATCATCTACACGCGAAAGGACAACCAGCAATCTTTTCGTATCACAGCGATTTACGGCATTAAACATTCGGAATCGGACGCCGGTGGCAGAACCTCTACCACAATTGCAAGAAAGGAACTTGATCTTTGTATCAATGACATTGGAGGATTACCACCAAAACCGGAAGATAATGTTGTAATCATTTCCCCTGAAAACAACAAAGCTCCCTCTTCTCAGGAGCATTTCATTGTGATAGATGTACAAGCTTCAGAATCCGGTATGTATAAGCTTATCTTGCGGGAGCTAAAGTAAAGATATGCTTATAAAGAAATGATCTAGTACATGTTTATATTTAGAAGAAAAAAATACAAATTAACAAATGAAGCAATTAAGGTTGGCGAATTTATTCTTTACCGTATTAAAGCTATCAAAAATTTTGGTACAATTAAGAAAGGTGATTTAGGTGGATATATTGAAAAAGAAAGAAACCTAAGTCCTTACGATAATTGTTGGGTTTTTGATAATGCACAGGTTTACGGAAATGGATATGTTTCTGAAAATGCTACAATTAGCGATGATGCAAAAGTTTATGGTATAGCATCGGTTTCTGGTGAAGCGCAAATTTCTGGTAATGCACGAGTTTATGGCGAGGCATCAATTTTTGACAGTGTGCAAGTTTGTGGAAAAGCGCGAGTTTGCGGAACAGCAGAAATTTACGATAATGAAATTATTTCAACTGGGGTGAGAGACTAAAAACAAAAAAACAAACGATTGTGAATTCAACCCTATCACTGGCTTGTTTGATTTTATTGGAAAAGAAAGGATATTCGGATCACAATTAAAGAATTTAATCGATTACTTGTGTAAAAACGATTTTTAGAAAAATGTAATATTACTGCTTGACATTATAGTAGGAGTATGAATAATCGAATCAGGTGCCTAACAAACACCTTAGAACCATAAGCGGATTGGTTACCGAAATAATCAGTCTTCTATACATTAAAGACTTTGACTCATTATATGCTACATGCGTATAATAACATCTGTCGGGTGTGGTTACGCTATACAATACCCTTGCGGGGAAAGTGTAACGACGGACTTATGGCCGTGTTTGTTAGCGCCCGGCACTCTTTTTGAGTGTCATTAACAAACGTCTAACCATAAGGAATTCATTATGAATACTCTTATAGAAATTAGAGAACAGATTATTGATCAAGAAACTTGTTCAAACTGTTAACGCACGCGAATTACACGTATTTTTAGAAGTAAAAACCAGTTTTAAAGATTGGATTATCAGACGTATTCAAGATTGTAAATTTAAAGAAGGGTATGACTTTTGCTCTTTTTTGAGCGAAAGTTCAGGTGGGCGCCCTTCTAAAGACTATCATCTCACCTTAGACATGGCTAAACACCTTTCCATGATAGAGCGTAAGGATAAAGGACATGAAGCCAGAGAGTATTTTATCAAATGTGAAAAACGGTTCAAGCAAGTAGCAACACCACAAGTAGATCTTGCCAATGCTTTGGAAAATCCTCTTACGATTAAACAGCTCCTTTTAGAAAGTATCAATCAATTAGAAGACTTAAGAAATGAGGTGAGTACACTCAAGCCTAAAGCAGAAGCTTTAGAAGGTTTAAAACGCTCTGATGGATTGTTTGGTCTTATCGAAGCTGCAAAGATGTTAGAGGTACGCCCAAAGGATTTAACAGATTACTTTTATAAAAACATTACATTTCCACTTGACATTGTGGCGACAATATGAATAATCGAATCAGGTGCCTCAAAAACACCTTAAATACCAAGCGGGCGAGCTACCGAGATAGTTTATTTTCCGCACATTAAAGGCTTTGACTCATTGTATGTTACACGCATATAATGATATTGTCGGGTGTGGTTACGCTATACAATACCCTTGCGGGAAAAGCGTAACGACGGACTTGGTACCGTGTTTTTGAGCACCCGGCACTTTTTAAAGAGTGTCAATCAAAAACGTCTATTACCAAGGAGTTCATTATGAACACACTTATAGAAATATCAGAACAGGTTATTGATCAGGAAACTGTTCAAACTGTTAACGCGCGTGATTTGCATGCGTTTTTGGAGATTACATCAAAGTTTGCAGACTGGATTAAAAATCGTATTAAAGAATGTAACTTTCGAGAAAATATAGACTTTATAGGTTTTTCTAAAAATTTAGAAAAAGGTGGGCGCCCAAGCATAGAATATTACATTACGTTAGACATGGCTAAACATCTTTCGATGATAGAGCGTAATGATAAAGGGCATGAAGCGCGTCAATACTTTATCAAATGCGAACGGCTTCTGAAACAAGTAGCAACACCGCAAGTTGACTACTCCAAACCAGAAGCATTGCTTGGTGTTTTGAATCACTTACAAAGCCAAATCGAGCAAAAGGATAACACCATTGCTGAATTAGCGCCAAAAGCAAAAGCTCTGGAAGGTTTAAAACGCTCTGATGGTTTATTCGGTCTTATTGAAGCAGCAAAGATGTTGGAAGTAAGACCAAAGGATTTAACAAATTACTTGCGTAAACATGACTGGGTGTATCGCCGTGCTCCGGGGGCGCCTCTATTACCTTATCAGGATAAGATAAAGAAAGGATTCATGGACTGTCCTGCTATCACCATTCAAAGACCGGATGGTACAGAAAAGGTGCTCCCTTCAACGAAAATCACATCTAGAGGATTGGCATGTTTGAGAGAACAAATCTTTGGGGGTGTGCAATGAAAATAGATACCAACTTCTTATGCGATTTGTGGATGGCATTATCTCAATTTTCTAATGATGAAAATGTGAGCGACAAAGATTGTAGTGCTCTGGTTCAAACTATGAATGCAATAGAAAATGTTCTAGTTTTAAAGCTTCAAGATGACGTGCCCAATATTACAAAAATCTTGGCAATTTTGACAGATTTTGGAGCTTCAGAACTGCCACATCGTATGGATTCTTTGTTGCGAACTTATGAACCAGATTTCGAGAGCCCCATTAAAAAGGTTGCTTAATTAAAAAAATAGAACTCCCCTCCCTATCGTTAAAGGTAGGGAGTGGTTAAACCCTACATTCAAATTTATTGATTTTGGCAAATTCGTCTGCTTTTTCAGTTTGTAATATACTAACGTCATAAGCAGCTTGCATGTTAAGCCAAAATTCAGCAGTAGTATCAAAAAAATAGGCTAATCTTAGTGCTGTATCGGGAGTCACTGGACTATTTTCAGCAACAATACGTTCTATTCTCGTGCGTGGAACATTTAATGCTTTTGCAAGAGCATAAGCAGAGAGAGCATATTCTTTTAAATATTCCTCTCGTAAAATTTCTCCGGGATGAATCGCTATATAATTTTTCATCTCGACCTCCTACAGATCAATGATAATCTACGATTTCAACTTCATAGGCACCATTAGAGCGCCATTCAAAACAAATACGAAACTGGTCATTAATACGGATAGAATATTGACCTTTACGCTCTCCTTTCAACGCTTCTAGACGATTTCCCGGAGGACTGCGCAAATCTTTAAGATCAACTGCTTTATCGAGCATAAACAACTTTCTTTGGGCTATACGCACTAGAGTGGTGGGAAAGCCTCTGGGCAGATTGCCTTCTAAAAGATCTTTACACCGCTTATCAGCAAAAGATTCAATCACCAAATCACCTTTATTCGTTCTTTTACGTATCATAACACGATACCAATATAAAGAAAAGGATAAATGTTAAATAACAGGAGCTCCCATGCATCCGAGAGAAACGATAAGGGAAAGCTTTGTTGCTTTGATAAAGGCAGCAAAGACGGTAGCTGGTGACAATGTTTTCAATATGCGTGATTTCAACTTCTCCCCTGAGAACACGCCTGCAATTAATATCTCAACACAAAGTGAAACAATTGAAGATGGCTATGATTATGGAGTAAGACGGCGTGTTTTAACGCTAGATGTTGAATGTTATGCGACATGTGAAGATGGAGCACGTTTTGTTGACCAATTAGCATGGGAAGTTGAGGAGGTTTTCTACGCTAATCCCAATCTCAACAACAGCGTTGAAACATGCCGCCTGCAAAATATTGCTTTTGCCTTTGGCGATAATGGCGCTCTAGCACTCCACGGTGCAATTTTAACCTTTGAAGTCATTTATGTGACAAATATCCCCAACATGGATGAAGAAGAAGGCAGTGTAACAGCAAGACTCGTTGAACCTTTCTTAAGCTTTGAACCAGAAACAGGCGTGAGAAATAAAGATAAATACCATAAAATTGAAGGTGGACATGTTAGAGCGGCGCGATAAAGAAATCACAGATCTAAAGAGACGTGTGGCCAATATGGTTGTGGTGGGGAAGATTAGCCATGTCGACCATAAAAACGCACGCTATCGGGTAAAAAGTGGCAATCTTGTCAGTGACTGGATTCCAGATACCCAAGCCCGCGCCGGTAAAACACGCTCGTATGAAGGGCGTGATATCGGAGAGCAAGTGATTGTTATCTCGTCATCAGGGGATTTATCACAAGGGGTGATTGTTGGTTCACTTCATACCGATGCTAATCAAGCAGCCGATAAAGGCAGCATTCACCGAACGATATACCCTGATGGAACCAGCCTTGAATATGATGATGAACAAAACACTTATGGAATCCACATCAAATCCGGCGGAAAATTTATCCTGACAATCGCTGATGGTGTGTCACTAAAAGGTGATGGTGGCAAGCTAGAGCTTACGGCACCGGAAGGCATAAAGATTGTTTCAGAAAGCGATATAAATTTAAACGCAAAAGGCGGCATCTCTTTGAAGGCTGGTGATGGCATTTCACTGAATTCGAATGATAGTCTCTCTCTTCATTCTGGGAATAATGTTTCCATTCACTCAAGTGGATTAAGACATAACGGCACCAATGTAGGAGCAACACATGTTCATGGCGGTGTTTTTCCTGGTGGCTCTATGACAGGAGGTCCCAATTGAACAGTGGAATGGACCGTACAACAGGAAAGCCATTAACCGGAATTGATCATTTGCGCCAATCAATCCTTGACATTTTGTCAACACGGATTGGTTCGCGTGTAATGCGGCGTGACTATGGTTCACGTGTTGCAGAACTCATTGATGCACCGGTTAATAATGCTTTTGCTGTTGCTCTTTATGCTGCTGTTGCTGAGGCTTTAGACAAGTGGGAACCGCGTTTTAAATTGAAAAAAATTGATTTTAAAAGGGGTGAGAATGGACACGTTTCTTTATCCTTTGAAGGCATTTATTTGCCATCCGGCAAGCCCATTACCATGGAAGGATTATTGATAAAATGAATGGAGTGCTTGCAAAACCAGACATCATCACAGAACTTTCTTTTGAAGAAATACGCGCTGCTGCTCTTGTCCATTTAAAAGAGCTTTTGCCTGAATATACCATTCTTGAAAGTGATCCGGCCGTAAAAGTCATAGAGGCTTTTAGCTATCGAGAGTTGCTTTTAAGACAGCGTATTAACGAAGCGGCACGCAACAACATTCTTGATTTTGCAACCGGTGAATCTCTTGATGCTTTGGGAAACTGGCATGGTCTTGCCCGCATGGAGGGTGAAAGTGACGAGAGATATCGTGAACGCATACAGCTTCATGCCCGTGGAGGAAACGGAAGTGGAACAGAACCCTATTACAAACTTATCGCCTTAACAGCCGATAGCCGTGTGAAGGATGCGATTATTTATCGTAAAGGCAAAAACCCAACCATCTATGTTGCTCTTTTTGGTAATAATGAAGAAGGAACAGCCTCTGAAGATCTCATACAAACAGTCTCAGAAGCTCTTCACAGAAAAAATATCATCATGACCAATGATACAATCATTGTTCACGCTGCTGTCAAAAAAGTGCTGGATTTAGAAGCAGATGTTTGGCTGTTACCAGAAACATCTTTGAAAATTCTCACAACAATGGAAACAAATTTACGCACGGCTTGGAAACAAGAACAAGCCATTGGTCGTGAATTAAGTTTGTCGTGGTGGATTTCAAAACTAATGATTGCTGGTGTCCAGAAAGTGATCGCCATTACACCAACACAAGACAGTATGGTTTGTGATGAAGAAGTTTTATCGATTGGAAAAATCACCTTAAACTTCAAAGGGCGTGCGCGCTAATGGTTGGTTCCCTCCTTCCCACAAACGCGACGGAATTTGAAAAGCGCCTTGCTGATGCTTGCGATTTTCATCAAGATATTGATGGTTCTGTTTTGGGGATTTCACGCGCAAAACTGATCACACGCCCTCCCCGTTTCTTGCCGTGGTTGATTGAAGAATACGGGCTTGGTGAACTGACACCTTATGTTCCAAACCTCTATGATTTGATTGATCAAGGGCTTCAATGGCAGCGGATGCGTGGCTCCCTTGCGGCAATAGAGATAGGGCTTGAATGGCTAGGGATTTCGGCACGCTTTCAACCCGCCTGGACGGGGCGAGCATGGTGGAATTCCTTTCAACTTGATTTTGATCAGTTGCCTGAACGCAAAAGCCTTGAAGCTATTGAAGCGATTACCGACCTTTCCAAAAGTTTGCGCTCTGATTTTCGCCGTGGGACCTATGGTTATGATGTGCAAGCTGTTGAATGCAATATGTCACGCCTTGATGACAGCATGTTGGAGTATGAAAGCGGTGTTCGTTTAACAGCTGGAGACACTTTGTTTTCCTTTGGGCGCACAACAGAGATCAATCACACGCTCACAAGAGAAGAAGGCAGGCTTATTGGTAATTGGATAGATGATGGGGATGAAGAGTTAAGCTGGGAACAAATCGATTATCCATGGGACATGGCAAATTTTCCGTGGTGTTCGGTCAAAAAACATGAACGCGATATACTCATGGCAGAGTGGTTTAGCAACCGCACGCTTTATCTCGTGTTAAGAGACAGCCAAAATAGCGTGATTGGGTATCGCAGATGCTATGCTGTAGCGCCTATCGAACAGGCTTTGGATGGTGTGTACAACCATTGTGGCAACAGATTTAACCCTTCCCCAACCGGCACTCTGTTGTTTCTTGCAGCACGCACAGATTTTCACGATGTTGATGGCAAACAAGCAGCATTTGTTTCTATTCTCGTTCACGGCATTCCCAAACAAGATATCCCCCTTGGAAAGCTTTGGTGTGACGTCAATGAACTGAATGGTGGTGTCGAGATACTCAAAACACCCATCAATATTCCTTTGCGCGCCGATGTTCGCGAACAATTCAAGATTTTATTGAGGTTTTAATATGAAGCATGAAAGTGGTTTACCCTTTGCAATTG
>NZ_JBHIRJ010000023.1:0-16108 GCF_042197045.1 Bartonella sp. AA74HLJMH | reverse complement strand
GAAACATTAGAAACATTGTGCGAAGCGTGCTTTATAGAGAAATGTTAGAAAATCCTATTCCCTAACTTTTATTTACGCGTCCCTCACTGTAAAAAATATATGGAAAATCAATAAATTATTTGTGATAGAAAAGAATGTGGCTCCCCGGGCCGGATTCGAACCAGCGACCAACCGGTTAACAGCCGGTTGCTCTACCGCTGAGCTACCGGGGAATGGTGCCCAATCATCTCGTTGAAAAGGCTATAGCAAAGCAATACTGATTTGCAAAGGATAAAATTACTTTTTTTAAAAAAATATGATAAATTGTGTAATAAGAGGAAAAAAGGCGAGAGAATATTTCTACACCTTGACGGATGCGTTGCCTTCCCTTATTGAAACCTTTATGTTTGTTGACGAGGCCTCGTGGCGGAATGGTTACGCAGAGGACTGCAAATCCTTGTATCCCGGTTCGATTCCGGGCGAGGCCTCCAGCCGATTTTAAACGAAACGGCTTTTAAGGGAGATGAGGTATAGGAAAATAGATTATTTCCCTCTATTCTTGTGAAGACACTTTTGTATGAGAGATTATACAGTTAAAATCTAATTGTTGACTGTAGCATCCTTTTTTGTAACGCCCATAGTTTAAGAGATCTTTATCCCTTATTGTCGCTGTTTTGTTTGTTTTTTGTAGGTTAGGAGAAAATATTCGTTATGGTTGCAGATTTTGCTGAGCTTCGTCGCAAAATGGTTGACAATCAAATTCGTACAGTCGATGTAACGGATTTATCAGTTCTTGAAGCCTTTTTAACGGTATCTCGTGAAGATTTTGTATCGGAAGATATGAAAGTGTTAAGTTATCTTGATACTGATATTGTTCTATGTCCAGTGCAAGATGGGGTTCCTGCACGCTATTTGATGAAACCTGCGTCTCTAGCGAAATTACTACAGCTTGCCGCTGTAAAATCATCAGATGTTGTTTTAGATATTGGTGCAAATAGTGGTTATTGTGCAGCGTTGCTTGCAAAACTTGCAGGGTCTGTGATTGCGCTGGAAAGTGATAAATCTCTCTTTGAACGTGCTCTTGAAGCTTTAGAACGGAATCAATGTGATAATGTGGTTGTCGTTCATGGTCCATTAGAGAAAGGATATGCCGTTGAGGGACCTTATGATGTGATTTTCATTGAGGGATCTGTTGATTTTATTCCTCAAGGTATCTTTGATCAAATGAAAGACTGTGGACGTCTTGTTGTGGTTGAAGGGCATGGAAATGCTGCTGTTGCACAAATCTATATAAAAGAAGATGGGATCATCTCGGCTCGTCGTGCTTTTAACCTCGCTGTAAAGCCTCTTCCTTGTTTTTTCAAAACACCTGGTTTTGTGTTTTAGTGCTTGTTTGTTTTGTGAATAAAAGATAATTTTGTAATTTATTTGGGGTTTGTTATTGTGTGTATTATGTTTAGAGTAAACAAGAAGTTTCAGGCGTGTTTATTGCTGGTGTTGAGTGTTTTTCTATCAGAGGCTGTTTGTGCTGAAACATTGATGGATGCCTTTTCTAAGGCTTATAAATATAATGCTAAGTTGAATAGTGAACGTGCAGCTGTGCGTATATCCAGTGATGATGTTGTCATTGCGCGATCGGGGCTATTGCCACAGGTTGAGGGGGTTGGGAACTATGGGCGCAATAAGTCTTTTACAGGTCCTTATGTCACTTCTGGATCTATAGGAGTGAGATTAAATCAAAGATTATTTGATGGTTTTATCACGCAAAATATCTTTTCTTCAGCTCAAGTTAAGTTGCAGGCCCAGCGTGAATATCTTCGTAATGTTGAACAAAATACGTTTCTGGAGGCGGTGACCGCTTATGCTAATGTCTATCACGCACGTCGTGTTGCCGATCTTCGGAGAGAAAATTTGGCAGCTCTTGAGGAACAAGTTCGTTCAAATAAAGCAAAATTTGATGTGGGTGAAGGAGGGCATGTTGATCTTGCTCAAGCTCAAGCTGCACGTTCCGTGGCGGTTTCAGAGCTGAGTCTTGCTCGTTCTGATGTAAAAGCAGCAGAGGCAGTGTATCGACAAGTTATTGGTTCTGATCCTGAAAAGTTAAAACGCCCACCTGTAGCCAAAGATTTTCCCGTCAACCTTGATATGGCTTACCAAATGAGCGTTGTGATGCATCCAGCAATCCTTTATGCTAAATATTTAGTCGATGCGAGTGTTTATAATGTAAAGGCGAAAGAAGGGGCATTGCTCCCTAAAGTTGATTTTTCTGCAACTGCATCTTATAATCGAATCTACAGCGGGGTTGGAGAAGATGGCGTTTCTAAATCGATAGGGTTGTCAGTAAGTGTCCCAATCTTTGAAGGAGGGCGTACGTCTGCGCAAATTCGCCAATCAAGGGAACAGCTTGGACAGGCGCAGCTTCAACTCGATTTGGCGCATAGTAATACGCGACAAGCACTTACTTCTGCTTGGTTTCAGTTGGAGGGCGCACGCTCATCTGTTGTTGCTTACCGTGAAAGTGTTCGTGCTGCTGAAATTGCTCTGAAAGGTCGTGTTCAAGAAAATCGCGTAGGGCAAGCAACGACGCTGGATGTTTTAAATTCTCGTACTCTATTGATTAATGCTCAGATTGCGCTTGCAATGGCAGAGCGTAATGCTGTTGTGGCGAGCTATAGTGTTCAATCTTCTATTGGTAAATTGACTGCAAGTTATTTAGGTTTAAAAACAATTAAATATATCCGATAATACATAAAAGTATCTCTTTGAATCTTATTAAATTATTTTAGTTTTTAAAAGATTAGTAAATCAACAGTTGAATATGTTGAAAGATATTGCGGCGAGATATTATTTTTATAAGTGTAGAAAACTGTGTGTAGCGCCCTCTTTATGACAAGCATATTTGAAAATATCGTAGGAGGCATGTTGATCTTATAATTCTTTTGCATACACTGAAAATATGATTCTATTTGTTGTTGCGTCTTTGAGAGGTTGTAAAGTATGGTACAGAGTTCAAGCGTGTTACGTGAGCCAAGTATGGATGAAATTTTAACATCTATTCGTGAAATAATCGAAGAAAATGCGGTTCAATCTGATCACTTTTTAAATGAAGATGTTGCAGTGAATGCTTCAGAAGTGGCATCCGAGGGTATTTATGATACAACCTTATCGGTTGATGATGCTATGAAAGCTTTAGCTGATCGTATTGGTCTTTCTTCTGAAAATCAAGGAGGGAAGATAACGCAAGAGAAAGAGGATATAGAGGCAGAAAATAATACAGTTGGTATGGATATGCAAAAGATGAAGCTTTCTTCTGAAGAACGGAATTCTGTTTATAAAGCAAAAGAATATGAAGATGAGATAAGGAAATCACAGTCAGACGCTGGAAGGGATGGTCATGTGGAATTGTCTGCATATTGTATTTCTTCTGCAGAAAAGATTGCAAAGGATGTATTGCGTCCGGCTATAGCAGAATGGTTACAGTCTAAATTGCCTATTTTGCTGGAAGATATTTTGCGTGAAGAGATTGTGAAGGCGATTAAAAAATCGTCTTAATTATTTTTATGTTTTTCATTTTATGGGGATTTTGTTTGCGATTTTGCGAGCTCTCTAGTGAATGGCTGAGATTCACGAGATTCTGATCAGGTTTTGATCATATATTGTGTTTTTCAGCGGCGTTATGGATGGATAGAATGTTAGAAAAAAACTATGATGCTGCCTCTATAGAGCAACGGGTTGCAAAGAGATGGGAGACTCGTGGGGCTTTTAAAGCGGGAGCTGGTTCTAAAAGCGGTGCAGAACCTTTTTGCGTTATGCTTCCTCCTCCTAATGTTACGGGCTCACTTCATATGGGGCATGCGCTCAATACGACAATTCAAGATATAATAGTTAGATTTCAGCGGATGCGTGGCAAAAATGTGTTGTGGCAGCCTGGTATGGATCATGCTGGGATTGCTACGCAAATGGTTGTGGAACGTCAACTTGCAGAACGTCAAGAGCCAACGCGTCAAGAAATGGGGAGAGAAAAGTTTATTGAGCGTATTTGGGAATGGCGTTATGAAACTGGAGGCGTTATTGCAAACCAGTTGCGTCGCCTTGGGGTTTCATGTGATTGGTCGCGTGAGCGGTTTACAATGGATGAGGGGTTGTCGCAGGCGGTTCGTGAAGTCTTTGTCACGCTTTATAAGCAAGGGTTGATATATAGGGATAAGCGCCTCGTCAATTGGGATCCTAAATTGTTGACAGCTATTTCAGATCTTGAAGTTGAGCAAAAAGAAGTTCAAGGACATTTGTGGCACTTTAGATATCCACTTGAAGGTAAAACTTTTGATCCAAATGATGCTACAACTTTTATAACAGTGGCGACAACACGACCAGAAACAATGCTTGGTGATACAGGAATTGCTGTTAATCCTGAAGATGAGCGTTATAAAAATCTTATCGGTAAAAATGCTCTTTTGCCGCTTGTTGGTCGTAAGTTATTAATTGTTGGTGATAGCCATGCTGATCCTGAGGCTGGAAGTGGTGCTGTAAAAATCACACCGGCTCATGACTTTAATGACTTTGAAGTAGGACAGCGTAATCATTTACGCTTGATCAATATTTTTACCCAGCAAGCCGAGATTTTTCTTCGTGAAAATGAAGCATTTTTCGATGGTTTGATTTTATCAGATGAATTAAAAATGTTAGTAGAAAACCTCGATAAATCTGATCGTTTTGTTGCTCGCCAGAAGATTGTTTCTTTGATGGAAGAACAGGGATATTTAGCTTCTGTTGATGATCATACCCATATGGTTCCTCATGGAGATCGCAGTGGTGTCCCTATTGAGCCTTTTTTGACAGATCAATGGTATGTTCATGCTGCTGAATTAGCAAAGCCAGCGATAGAGGCTGTTCAACAAGGCAAAACGCAGTTCGTTCCAGATAACTGGAAAAAGACGTACTTCAATTGGATGGAAAATATTCAACCTTGGTGCATTTCTCGCCAATTATGGTGGGGACATCAGATTCCTGCTTGGTATGGTCCTGATGGAACGGTTTTTGTTGAAAAAAGTGAAAAAGAGGCTTTAGATTCAGCTTTTGCTCATTATGGTGAGGTTGTTGAATTAATCCGTGATCCGGATGTTTTAGATACTTGGTTTTCATCAGCTCTTTGGCCTTTTTCAACATTAGGATGGCCAAATAAAACGACTGAATTATCTACTTTTTACCCAACATCTTTATCTGTGACAGGATTTGATATTATTTTTTTCTGGGTTGCTCGTATGATGATGATGGGACTTCACTTTATGGGTGACGTTCCTTTCCCAACGGTTTATGTGCATGCTCTTGTACGGGATCAAAAGGGTGCAAAGATGTCAAAATCAAAGGGAAATATTATTGATCCCTTAGAGCTTATTGATCAATATAGTGCTGATGCACTTCGGTTTACTTTAGCTATTATGGCAGCACAAGGTCGTGATGTAAAACTTGATGTTTCCCGTATTGCTGGTTATCGTAATTTTGCTACGAAATTGTGGAATGCTACCCGATTTGCACAGATGAATGGTGTGAAGCATGATCCAGCTTTTAAACCAGAACAAGCAAAATTGGCGCTTAATCGTTGGATTTTAACAGAGTTATCTAAAACAATTTCAGCAGTTACGACTGGTATTGAACACTATAAATTTAATGAGTCTGCTGCCACTCTTTACCGTTTCATTTGGAATACATTATGTGATTGGTATTTGGAGCTTCTCAAACCTATTTTTCAGGGGGAAAATGAAGATGCTAAAAATGAGGCTCAAGCTTGTACTGCTTGGGTTTTAGATGAAGTTTATAAACTTCTTCATCCTTTTATGCCTTATATGACGGAAGAGTTGTGGTCTCTTACAGAAACGCAAGCCATCAAGCGTGAGGATATGCTCGCATTGACAAAATGGCCAGAGGAAACATTGATAGATGAAGAAGCTGCTGATGATATTAATTGGCTTATTGATGTCGTCACAGGGATTCGGTCTGTACGTTTTGAAATGAATATTCCAGTGGCTACACAAGCACCTCTTGTTGTTGTCGAAGGAGGGGAAGTAACGCGAGAGCGTATGAAGCGTTATGATGCACTTCTTAAAAAATTAGCGCGTATTGAAGTTATTGATTTCTCTGATAAAGTTCCGGAAGTATCAGCACAAATGATTTTGGGAGAGGCTGTTTTTTGTTTACCATTAGGACAGTTGATTGATTTGGAGGCTGAACGTGTTCGTTTGAGGAAGGATGTCAGTAAAATTGAACAAGATATTGAAAAAATATCGCTTAAGTTAAACAACCCCCAATTTATAGCAAATGCAAAAGCAGAAATTGTTGAGCGTGAGCGGAATAGGGTTGTAGAACTGCGTGCAGCGCAGAAAAAAATATTTGTTGCTTTAGAGCGGTTAGATTGATTTCAACTTTTTATTTTTTTGATAGATAATTGCATACCAGTAGGGCTAGTATAGATCTTCTTTAAAAGGAAACTTTTTCTTTTGTTAGTTTTTCATGAACGATCATAAAATCTCTACTGAAATCCATTGTTTTATGTTTATCATTAAAGAGACATCTTTTAAGGCATCCAAGCTTATTCCACGACGTAGATCATGAATGGTATAACGGTAAATCTATTGAGCTTCCCTTCTTTATGCTTGTGAAGTAACAAGCGCTGGGGGCACCATTCTGTCCAATATCCGGACAACCCTTAGCTCAAACCGTTCGTAAGAGGCATTTTTAGTTCTTTCTTACACAGAGTTTTTATCCACATAGCTCTCTCTACTTGTAATGTGCAAGCGGATGGTTTTGATTGATTTAACATGGAACAAGTTTGGAATGAGAGAATCTTACGATATTCGAGGTCCTCATTCAACATGCAAAATGGTAAAGTATCATTAAAATCAATATCTTGTTTTATTTCTGTAAAATATCATCATTTAGAGTAGCAATATAAGGCATGTAAAATTACATATGTGGTATTTTTTGTATGTAGTGGTGAGTATTCTGAGGTAAAACTTGTGTGTAAAGTATGAAGTAACCCCATGTGAAATGATGTTAGGTGCAATCCGTTAAACAAAAAGCTGTATTGTTTATAGATTGACGGAGGCAAAAAACTTCATCTTTAAGGTGGTAAGGCAGTCGTGAAGTTATAAGTTAACTATCATCATTATATTTATCCATCTTTCGTATTGTTTTTTATACTCAAACGTTTACCATTCATCATGTATTCTCTTCGTTCTCAAGTTGCTGTTTAATGCACGTTATTCTATTGAACGATTTTTGCTCATACGTATAAAATTTTAAGATCGATAAATCCTATTGGATGGTTTTTATCTATTTGTTTTTTCTTTTAAAATTTTTACTTTAAAATTGCGTATGCTTCTTACTAAGAAAAAGAGTTTAAATATCTACAAAGAAATTTGTAACAGATATAATCATTAAAATTGAGGTAGGGGGAATGGTTAATAGGTTTCAGATATGGAAAAAAGTCACGATTGTTGTGATTTTAGAGGAATTCTTTTCGACTGTTTATGTAATAGATGTCAATAGCTTGCAAGAAGCGAATGATGGTTCGTTTTATTTTTTAAAACGTGGCATGTCTGTTTATAAAAATGGGCATATAACTCAGGCTATTGCAGCATTACGTTGTGCTGCTAAGAGAGGCTATATTGGTGCGAATTGGAAACTTGGCTCTATCTATGCAAACGGTGATGGTGTCCCTAAAAATGATTATAAGGCATATAATTTTTTTGCATATATTGTTGAAAAAGGTGCTGATCTTGGTTCAGAGGATGAAAGTTATGTTTCTGATGCATTGATTAAACTTGCCGGATATATAAAAAAAGGTATTCCTCAATCACCTGTGAAACCTGATCCTTCTTATGCTTCTCATCTTTATATGCAGGCTGCGGTAAACTATGGAAATCCTAAAGCTCAGTATCATTTAGGAAAAATATTTTTAAAGGGAGAGGGAAGGGAGAAAAATCTTATACAAGCAGCACGATGGTTTCAACTTTCAGCAAAAAAAGAAAATCCTTCTGCCCAAGCAATGCTTGGAAATATACTGCTTAAAGAAGGAAAAATTGTCCGTGGGGCAGCAATGTTAACTGCTGCCTATAAAAAGCTAACGTAAAAGACGAAAATTGGATTCACCCTTTGCAAGAAGAGGCTTTTGCTCTTTGTAATGAATCTGAGAGACGTACAGCAATTTCACTGGTTGCTGAGATTTTAAAGAATAACAGTTTTTTAACATCTGATTGTAATATTTTTACATTCTCTCATCTTATATTAAACTCTGTTTTCTTGTATACAAGTTTATAGTAAAGATAGCTTTTTTTGATAATCTAACGGCTAATGACTTAGGATTTTAGACAAAAATTCTTGCGTTCTCGGTTTTCTTGCTTGCGGATCAGAAAAGAACTCTTTAGATGAGCAGTCTTCAAGAATTGTTCCTTGATCTATGAAAATAACACGCTCCGATACTTTTTGTGCAAATCCCATTTCATGGGTTACACAAATCATCGTCATACCTTCTTCTGCTAAGCTAATCATGACATCGAGTACTTCACCTACCATTTCAGGATCTAGAGCAGATGTTGGTTCATCAAAAAGCATGACAAGTGGATCCATAGTTAAGGCACGTGCAATAGCAACACGTTGTTGTTGCCCTCCAGAAAGTTGACCAGGATATTTATCTTTGTGTTCAATGAGTCCAACGCGTTCAAGATATAACAATCCACGTTCAAGTGCTTCTTTTTTGCTTCGTTTTAGGACTTTGATTTGTGCAATTGTCAAATTTTCTGTGACAGATAAATGGGGGAAAAGCTCGAAGTGTTGAAACACCATTCCTACCTGACTTCGCAATTTAGGCAGATTCGTTTTTTTTGAATGAACTGGTATTCCATTAATCCAAATTTCACCTTTTTGAAAAGGGACGAGAGCGTTAATAGTTTTAATGAGTGTTGACTTTCCTGAGCCTGATGGACCACAAACGACAACGACTTCTCCTTTATTAATGTTGGTTGTACAGTTTTTAAGGACTTTAATTTCGCCATACCAATTAGAAACATTTTTTATTTCGATCATGTGAGTAGACATTTTTTTTCCTGTTAGCGAATAATGGATACTTTTTTTTGTAAATACAAAACTATTTGTGACAGTGTAAAACAGATAACAAAATAGAAAATAGCTGCTAAGATATAAGCTTCTTGCTTTACACCAAAATTATTAGCAGCAATATCAAAACCATTCAAAAGGCTATGACCACTGATGGCATAAACAAGGGTTGTATCCTGAAAAAGGATAATAACTTGTGTTAAAAAGACTGGAAGCATATCTCTAAAGGCTTGAGGAAGAATGACAATGTACATACTTTGCCAATATGTCATTCCAAGAGCTTGTCCTGCATATTTTTGTCCTTGCGGAACTGAATTGATTCCAGCACGCATAATCTCAGCAAAATAAGCCGTTTCAAATGCGGTAAAGGTAATGAGTGCTGATTTATTTGCACCGATGGATATACCGGTTAAAAAAGGCAGAAGCACGAAAAACCATAAGATAACCATCACAAGTGGTATTGAACGCATAGCTGTTATGTAACCTATTGCAAACCAAGAAAGAAGTTTTATGGAAGAAAGGCGCATCATTGCTAAAAGCGTACCGAAAACAAACCCCAACACCGTTGCAAAAAGAGTTAGAAAAACGCTAAAGAGTAAACCTGATAAAATGTAAGAACGAAATACATCAAAGGTAAAAAAGGAAAAATCAAAGTCGGAAAAATTGAAAGGAGAATAAAGTCCAAACTGAGAGCTTATGAAATTCATCATATTCAATTTCCCTTTGTTTGAAAATTAGGAATTTTGAGTATTTGTTCAATGACTGTCATCACAATGAATACGAATAAGGCTATTAGAATATAAAGAGCCGTAACAAGTAAATAATTTTCGTAAACATGGCTTACCTCTTCAATTGCTTGGTATTGAAATTGCATGAGCTCATTTATTGAAACGGCGAATGCTATAGACGAATTTTTCACAATGCCCATTGCTTCTGAAGTAAGAGGTGGCATAATTGCACGTATAGCACGTGGTAGTATAATATAGCGATAACTTTGATAAGTTGTAAATCCCATTGCCATAGCAGCATAGCGTTGTCCAGAAGGAATCGCTTCAATGCCTGAACGAACCTGTTCAGCAATGCGTGCAGATGTAAAGAATCCCAATGCGCATGTTATTAAGAGAATGGGGGAAAATTTCATCGCTGGTGGATAAATCTTCGGAACAACAAAATACCACAAAAACACTTGTACAAGGAGGGGAATATTACGCATAATCTCTACCCAAATAGTACCAATAGTGCGAAATATATAATTGATTATGGATGTTTTGGGTAAAGTGCGCATTGTTCCTATAATAACACCACACAATACAGCTAATATAAGTGAAGTGATAGACAATATAATTGTATTTTTTAAGCCATCGAGAAGTGTATCTAAATAGGTATGACTTACGCCGGGAGTTCCCAAGCATCCTGTTACCAATGTTTGAGTAAGGTCATCTCTACAAAGGAAAGAAAAGTCCATTAATTGATATTCCCTCAAATTAGTCATTCACAAATAGGACAATAAACCACGCGCATCTACATAGTCCAGATTTATTAAAAAGTGAATTAAAATATAAACCACACTCAATTTCAAAAGAGTGTGGTTCTTCTTTATTAAATTCTATAAATCTTTTTCTGCGTAGCTTTCTCGAGGCTTATTATTTGGGTGATCCCAAGCATATCTTGTTTGTTTTGACAAGGGAAGGTTCATAACAGTGTTAGCAGGTGGGATCGGTTTCATAAACCACTTATTATAAAGCTTTTCCAGTGATTCATCTTTAATCTGACGTACGATACTATCGTTGATTGTTTGTTCAAATTTTTTGTCATTTAATCTGAGCATACAGGCAATAGGTTCGACTGAAAGTACAGTATCAAGAATGACATAATCAGATGGATTCTTTGATTTAGCAATATGTCCAGCAAGAATTGAAGCGTCCATGACAAAAGCATCTGCCTTACCAGATTCTAATAATAAAAAACTATCTCCGTGATCTTTCCCCTTTAAAACTTTAAACTGAATGTTTTTTGCACGTTTATTTTTACGAATAAGTTGAACAGATGTTGTACCGGTGGTCGTTGCAACTGTTTTTCCATTTAAATCCTCAAGAGATTTAATGTTAGAGTCTTTCTTTACAGCAATCCGAACCTCTTCAATGTATGTCGTATAAGCAAATGCTGCTTCTTTACTGCGGGCAATATCATGTGTTGTTGAGCCGCACTCAAAATCATAGGTTTTATTTTTTAAGAGAGGAATTCTATTTTGAGAAGTGATGGGAAGATAATGAATTTTAATTGGTTTACCAATTTTTTTTGAGATATCATCAATGATCCGTTCTGCCATTTCTGTATGAAAACCTACATATTTATTATTACCAAGGGCGTAGGCTAAACCAGATGATTCACGGACACCTAAAGTAATTTCCCCTGTTCGTTTTATTTTTTCAAGAGTATCATGTTCAGCATGCGCGAAACTTGAGAATCCAATGGTCGTTGCTGCAATAAGCATTAATAATGATTTCTTCATTTATGTCCTCCATTCATTTATTTTTATTTTATTTGCTTAAGATATACTGTTTATATGCTGTAGCATAGTTATTATTTTTGAGTGGAATTTTTTTGTTGTCTCATGAAATGAGGATTTTACTTTCTTAATTGATATTAAGGTGAATCCAAACAGGAACGTGGTCGGATGGTTTTTGATATCCCCTTACTTCTGTTTGGCTATGAGCGCAAATTAATTGATCAACAGCTTCTGGTGATAATAATAAATGATCAATGCGAATCCCATTATTCTTAGGCCAGGCACCTGCCTGAAAATCCCAAAAACTGAAGGAGGGAGTATCGGTGACATTCCGGATAGCATCATAAAAACCTAAATGAAGAATACGTTGGAATGCTTTTCTTGTTTCTTGAAGAAATAAGGCATCTTGATACCATTCTTGAGGTTTTTTTGCATCTAATGGAGTGGGGATGACATTATAATCACCCGCTAGAATAAGGGGTTCTTCATACGCAAGCAATGATTTTGCATGTGTATATAATCTTTCCATCCATTCTATCTTATAGGAATATTTTTCACTCTCAATAGGATTCCCATTTGGCAAATAGAGAGATGCAACACGAACAACACCTTTGTTTGTTGAATAAACTGCTTCAATGTAACGTGTTTGTTTATCATTATCATTGCCTGGTAATCGACGGATCACTTCATCTGGTGTTTTTTTAGAGAGAATCGCAACGCCATTAAAACTTTTTTGTCCGTGTGTTTCTATATGGTAACCTAAACTTTCAATTGCATCGCGTGGAAAATTTTCATCAATACTTTTAATTTCCTGTAAACAGACTATGTCCGGCTGGCTTTGCTGCAGCCATTGACATAATGTTTCATGTCGTGCTTTTATCCCGGCAATATTCCACGTTGCTATTTTCATGGCGCTCATCATTAGATATCAAATATGCAATTCAATTTACTGCATTTATGTTTTACTACAGTCATATCGCTACTTTTTTATTTATAGGGATATTACTTATGGTAAATTGATTTATCAAGAGTAGCGGTAAAAGCAAATTTAAAGCTTTAAAATTTAATTTATTTTCATTTTTAAAAACTTTCTGCTGTTTAGTTCTTGACGAATGTACGTGTTCTCGCTATTAGAGATGGATATAGCCGATGTGGGTGTAATCAGGTGCTTTGGATATGAACCGGAAGATTATTCACAGGTGTTAAGAAGATTAAAAGTAAATCCTAGTGCAAAAGGCTACTGCCTTCTCTGCTTATGGTCGGGTAAACTGTTTTTTGCAGGTGTGCCCGATTTTGTGTGTAGACTTAAATATCTGTTCCGATTCTGTTGGGGTGGATGGAAATGAAAATAGAAAAGCCCGATTGGGTGAGAAGAATATAGATCAAAAAGAGGAAGGTTGCATGCCTACCGTAAACCAGTTGATTCGTAAGCCGCGTGTGGCGCCAGTTAAACGTAATAAGGTTCCTGCTCTGCAGTCGAATCCGCAGAAGCGTGGTGTTTGTACGCGTGTTTATACGACAACGCCGAAGAAACCTAATTCTGCTCTTCGTAAAGTTGCTAAAATTCGCTTGACGAATGGATTTGAGGTGATTGGTTATATTCCTGGAGAGGGACATAATCTTCAAGAGCACTCTGTTGTGATGATTCGTGGTGGTCGTGTAAAAGATTTGCCAGGAGTTCGTTATCACATTATTCGTGGTTTGCTTGATACCCAGGGTGTCAAGAATCGTAAACAGCGTCGTTCAAAGTATGGCGCAAAGCGTCCAAAATAATATTGAGAGACAAAGCCAATGTCCCGTCGTCATAGAGCAGAAAAGCGTGAGATTAATCCAGATCCAAAATTTGGTGATTTGGTTATTATGAAATTTATGAATGCCATTATGTTTGATGGTAAAAAATCAGTTGCAGAGCGTATTGTTTATGGTGCACTCGATTCTGTAGAAAAAAGAGTAAAAACAGATCCTGTGGCTCTATTTCATCGAGCTTTAGAGAATGTTGCTCCTCATATTGAGGTTCGTTCACGCCGTGTTGGTGGTGCTACTTATCAAGTTCCGATTGATGTTCGTCCTGATCGTCGTCAGGCTCTTGCTATTCGTTGGTTGATTGCGGCGGCGCGTGGTCGAAATGAAACGACGATGGTTGAGCGTTTATCTGGTGAATTGATGGATGCGGCTAATAATCGTGGTTCTGCCGTGAAAAAGCGTGAAGATGTTCATCGTATGGCTGAAGCTAATCGTGCTTTTTCTCACTATCGCTGGTAGAAGTTTTAAACTAAGGCAAATATAATGGCTCGCGAATATAAAATTGAAGATTATCGTAATTTTGGTATTATGGCGCATATTGATGCTGGTAAGACTACGATGACTGAACGTATTCTGTTCTATACCGGTAAGAATCATAAAATTGGCGAGACCCATGATGGTGCTTCTACAATGGATTGGATGGAGCAGGAGCAGGAGCGCGGTATTACGATTACGTCTGCTGCAACAACGACGTTTTGGGAAGGGCAGGACGGTCGGAAGCGCCGCTTTAATATTATTGATACGCCAGGGCACGTTGATTTTACGATTGAAGTTGAGCGCTCTTTGCGTGTTCTTGATGGCGCAATAGCCTTGTTGGATGCAAATGCTGGTGTGGAGCCTCAGACGGAAACTGTTTGGCGGCAAGCTGAGAAATATCGCGTGCCTCGTATGGTTTTTGTTAATAAAATGGACAAAATAGGAGCTGACTTTTATCGTAGTGTGGAGATGGTTGGTTCTCGGTTGGGTGCTAAAGCGCTTGTTTTGCAGTTGCCGATTGGTGCTGAAAATGACTTTGAAGGTGTTGTTGATCTTGTAGAAATGAAGGCTTTAAAGTGGGATGGTTCTATTGGTGCCTCGGCAGTGATAAGTGAAATCCCCTCTGATTTAAAGGAGAAAGCTGAAGAATATCGCGAGAAATTGATTGAGATGGCTGTGGAGGTTGATGAAGCTGCGACAGAGGCTTATTTGGAAGGTGTTATGCCAACCAACGAGCAGCTTGTTTCTCTCATTCGTAGGGGGACAGTAGAAGTTCAGTTTCATCCGGTTCTTTGTGGTACGGCTTTTAAAAACAAGGGGGTGCAGCCACTTTTGGATGCTGTTGTTTCCTATCTTCCTTCTCCAGTTGATATTCCGGCGATTAAGGGTATTGATGTAAAGACTGAGGCTGAGACGACACGAGAATCTTCTGATGATGCTCCGCTATCTATGCTTGCTTTTAAAATTATGAATGATCCTTTTGTTGGTTCATTGACGTTTTGTCGTATTTACTCAGGTAAAGTTCAGAAAGGTATTTCTCTTGAGAATACTGTGAAAAAGAAGAAAGAGCGTTTGGGGCGTATGCTTCAAATGCATTCAAATTCTCGTGAGGATATTGAAGAAGCTTTTGCTGGTGATATTGTTGCTCTTGCAGGACTTAAGGAGACGACAACAGGGGATACTCTTTGTGATCCTTTGAAGCCTGTTGTTTTGGAGAGGATGGAATTTCCAGAGCCTGTTATTGAGATTGCAATTGAGCCGAAAACAAAAGCAGATCAAGAAAAAATGGGTATTGCTCTTAACCGTCTAGCGGCCGAAGATCCTTCATTTCGTGTTAAATCGGATGAGGAATCTGGTCAGACTATTATAGCTGGAATGGGTGAGCTTCATCTTGATATTATTGTTGACCGTATGCGGCGTGAGTTTAAGGTTGAAGCAAATGTTGGGCAGCCTCAAGTTGCTTATCGTGAGTCAATTACTAAAATGGCGGAAATTGATTATACGCATAAGAAGCAATCGGGTGGTGCCGGTCAATTTGCTCGTGTGAAAATTGTTTTTGAGCCTCATGATGGTGATGACTTTATTTTTGAGTCAAAGATTGTTGGTGGTGCTGTTCCTAAAGAATATATTCCCGGCGTCCAAAAGGGGATTGAGAGTGTTATGGGGTCAGGTCCTCTTGCAGGCTTTCCTATGCTTGGTGTAAAAGCGACTCTCATTGATGGTGGTTATCACGATGTTGATTCTTCGGTTTTGGCTTTTGAGATTGCGGCTCGTGCGGCTTTTCGTGATGGGGCAAAGAAGGCTGGTGCACAGCTTCTTGAACCGATCATGAAGGTGGAAGTTGTTACACCAGATGATTATGTTGGTGATGTTATTGGTGATCTCAATTCTCGTCGGGGACAGATTTCAGGAACTGAAGCGCGCGGCATTGCAACGGTTGTGAATGCAATGGTTCCTTTGGCGAATATGTTTGGTTATGTGAATACTCTTCGCTCTATGAGTCAGGGGCGTGCGCAGTATACAATGCAGTTTGACCATTACGAGCCTGTGCCTTCAGCTGTTGCTTTGGAGATTCAAAAGAAATACGCGTAATTTCAGGTTGGTAATTAATTTTTAACTTAGTCCTTGGCTTGGACGGAAAATGGAGAGCTCAAATGGCGAAGAGCAAGTTTGAACGAACAAAACCGCATGTTAATATTGGTACGATTGGTCACGTTGATCATGGGAAGA
>NZ_JBHIRJ010000022.1:0-16648 GCF_042197045.1 Bartonella sp. AA74HLJMH | reverse complement strand
CATCAGCAGTGCCACCCCCTTTAACGGCTTTAATGATTTTGGGATGACGTTTGAGTTTTGACCAAACAACTTTGCCCATCACAATGGTGTTGGGCGTATAGACGAGACTTTTATCCATCGCCTCATCTAAAGTGGCATAAGGGTCAGATTTCTCATAATCGCTAAATTTATTTTCACCCTTAAGCGTAATCACCCGCTCTGGTGCGTAATTTTCACTTCTTTGCACAAGAGCTGCAACACGCACTTCACGCCCCAATTCTAGCAAATTGGCAAGTCCCTCTACAGCTGTCTTTTCGGGGTTATAACGAGAGCGTCGCTCCGCCCGTGCCCGTGCCGCTGCTTCAATATCTGAATTGGGGATAAGATCATCAAGTCCGTAATCTTTGACACTGGCTTCCCGTTCAAAGGCAGAAAATTCCACCACATTCGGGCGCCCTTTTCGCCCAACCTCAAGTTCAGGCACGGTAAAATTTTCTGCTAAAGGAAATTCACTATATTTAAACACCTCACTTAAAACACAAACGCGTGGCAAAACTCTATCGCCAATAAGAGAACCTGCTGGATTGCGATAACCAATAGCAATAGCGGTGAGTGTTGGATCAATGGGAAAAGGTCTGTTCATTTTATGCCTCGATTAATTAATTTTAAAAGAAATAACATCACCAGCAGAACCATCACTCATGGCAATACCAATGGTGCGATCTGCTGCTTCTGCCCTTATGGCGTGCCCCTTTGGGTCAGAGGTCAAAAAATCACCAAAGGAAACATTGCCTCCACAAACCACTTCGCCCCAACCACATTGACCAACATCAATCATCTCACCAGCCTTGGCACTCAATGACCCAGCAGTCCCTAATAATTTATCACCCTTACCAGAAGCCATTGCCACCATTCCCTCACCGCGCGCTGCAACAATGCAATAAGGTGAGATCACATCTCCAGCGCGAAAAGATTTAATTAAAATCATCGTACTCATGATTGGCGCTCCTTTTGCTCGCTAATATACTCAACCGCTTGGCTAATGGTGATGTCGAAGCCTTTTTGCTTCTGCTCTTCCTGATAATGGCGTGCCGCAAGGGCAACCTCTTCTGGAGCAAGCTTTGGTTCTTGTGCTAAGGCACACACTTCTAGAGGGCTTGTTGAGGCAAGCGCCGGCAACTTCTCGACCAAACTTTTAAAATGTTCCATCCCCCCTTCAAGGGCACAAAGCGCACGATATTCCTCGCGAGCAGCCGGCAAAATCTTGCCCTCTTCAATGGTCTTATCTAAAAGACTCTCAATGGCACTGTTTTTTTGCTCTTCTTGCAAAAGCGCTAAATCTTCTCGCGCTTTTGTTAATTGGGCATTTAATTCCACGCGTTCCTTTTCGCGCGCTTTAAGCGTTGCTAAAACCTCATCCGCTTTAGCATCTTCTGCCAGCGATAGTGCACTGGCAATGGCTGTCAAATCCATCATTTTCTCCGTCAAAGTTATAGGGGAGGGCTGTTCACGGCTTAAAGCCGTCATGACAAGGGCTGGACGGTTCACCAAACCAGCACCGGCTAAATTTAAAATTTCACCTTTCTTGGAATGGCGAAACTCCGGCGAAAGATAGCGATATTCTCGGGCAACAATCTTTTTAGCGGCCATATCGGTCCATTTAACACGCCCCCAAATCGCACCATCCCGCTCTACTAATTCTTCAATCCAGCCACTGGCAGGTGCTTCTAAACCATTTCTCGCACGGTGATGTTGCCCATGCTCATAATCAATCACAAGCGGTCCTTTATTGGCTGCAAAGGCTTTTAAAATAGTTTGCGGGTTATAATGCCATTGTCGTCCATCACGTGCCTTCACATGGGGCGCTTTGGGCAAAAGCTCTACCCACTCAGGCGCTTGGCTAACGGTAGCGTCTTGGCAAAGATCTATTAACGCAGCATGAAATGTTTCTGCATCCCCATCTTTTTGATCTTCGTGAAATTCCTGTTCCATACATTGCCTATTGCTTTACAATTGTCATTGGCAATACAATGCATGAAACTTACTCCCACTATAAGTCTGACACTGTCAGTCAAAAGAGCATTTCTCAAAAAAGCACTCTTTTCCCTATTCTTCTCCTTGTGAGAGAACCCCCCGTGCCAAACCATCCCATAAAATCGTTTTCAAAGGCACTTCAAAGACGATAGAGCGCCGTTGTGAAGTGAGAGGTACAATTATCGTCTTATACAAAAAAAGCCTCTCTCAAGCCGTTTTTTTAAAGATTGCTTTTGAACGTTGAAACTGTTAGATTACCTGCGAGGCGTGAGCCAGTTATGCCAGGGCGGCTTTGCCGGATCTGTGAGGAGTTGACCGCCCTCCACGCCTTCTCTTTTCACAAAAGCCAGCAGATCTTTTTCGGTGTTCTCTTTACAACAACCGTTCATCCTTCTTTTCAGCGGCGTTTAACAAACGTTGAATTTCGCGAAAGCTCTTTTTATGCATCGAGATAAGCCACCACTCTTGTTTGCTTGCCACCCATTTGACTGCAAAGCGCCACCATGCCCCACCATTTTCACCCAAAAACACAACACTCTGTGCATCTTTTCGTCTAATAACACCATAGGGCTTTATGAAGGTTTGAATGGCGCCACGAAAATCCTCCAAGCGAAGATCACGCGCTTGATGCTCTAACAAAATATGTTTCACACTGTCTGCGGATAAGCGAATAAGAGAATTTTCCGCTGCAAAAACATCACGCACCTTTTGTGGTATAGGTGCAATGGGTATAAACCCGCGAGGCATACGTCCTTCAAACATCGCTTCCAAAAGCGGCGAACCCACAATATCTTCAATGGCAATGCGTTTGTCATTGTCCCCCATCACAGAAATTTTATCACTCAAAAAACGGCTTAAATTTTGCGCCCGATGTTTCCCAGGGTTCAAATGCCAACCAGGATCAATGCCCTTTGGTATCTTCTCAACTTTCCCCGTCCGCTTATTGTGCCAAACCTGCTTTTCAACATGAAGTGGCTCTGCCCCCTCTTCATAGCCTAAATCTTCTGCTTCATAACGGCTTACCTGTCGCACACTGCATTTACACCGCCAGCCATTGGGCGGATAAAGCCAATCCCAAACCGGATCATCAACGGGTGCGGTAAACCCCACCCAACTTTCATGTTCTAAACGCTTATGTTCTGAACTTGACAAAGCATAGGTGAGATAGGGCAAAAATTCTTTATTATTTTGTGTGCGCTCCCACTCACCTGCCGCATGCGCACTCATGGTATTGGCCCAATAGACCGTTTCTAAACGCCGTGGGCTGCCCAATTGTACCACGCTCTTTTCACCAGTTTTGGGGTCAATGCTGGTCTTTTTACCCCACCAACCCTTTTCCTGTAAAATCGGCATCAAATTTTTTTGAAAATCTTGAAAAGGAACTTGATGCTTTATGGCTTCTCCAACCGCTCGCTTAAAATCCTCCAAAATATCATAGCCTAGCGATTTTGCCACCGTAAAGGAAAAGGCATGTTCTTCTGGTGCTATATCACGCCAATCAAAGCTTGGAACAAGTGCCTTGGCTTCAAAATAACGAGTGACCTCTTTGGGGGCGGTTTTAAAAAGTTCCTCATCCATGATACCCAAGCCCACGTGCAATCATTTGTACTTTTGCCAAGCGCGCTGCTAATGCGTGATGATCCATCTCACCCAATAATTCATCTAAGCCTTTAAGGATATCCTCATAACTTTTTGCTTCTCTCACAAGCTTTTTAAAAGGCTCTAAAAGGGGTTCTAAGTCCTCTTCCCAGTCGCTTAAAGCTTCTTGTGAAAGCCGGTCCAATTCGTCGTGATGTTTTCCACCCTGCTCTTTTGCTCCCTTGTCCTCTCTTGTCACAGAAACATCAAAAACACCTCCACAATCAGCACAAACATGAGCCTTTTCTCCCCTCTCATCATCAAGCGCATTATCAGGAGCCTTTAAAACATCCTCTTCCTTTTTTGGTTGCGAAAAACCAATCTTATTGCGCACTTCTTGCGCCCCAACACGCAAACCCAAGGGCACAAGTTTTTCCAAAGCGTCACTGATGGCTTTAATATCTTCATTTTCCGAAATCGGCCAATAGACAAGGGGAGCGCGCTCTTGGCGCCCAAAATTAATCTCAACAAAGGGCACAATCAAATCACGATTAGCCGTTAAAGCTAATTGGCGTGCATCAGCTCTGGCAATATCATGGCGCACATTTTCATGAATGCGCGCTTGCGAAAAGGACGAACCATCATCCGTCGTCATCGTTTGTCCCAACACACCTTTAGAAATTTGTCGATCTAAATATTCCGCCTTAGAAGCAAACACCGCATTGCCACTGCCCCCTGCCGCTTCAATAAATTCAATCTCCATTTCTTTGGGAATAATCGCTGCCGCATCACTGGATAAATCACGCACCGCTTGAATGAGAACCCGCCGTTCCTCATGAGAAGAGCTTGCCCCATATTTACCCACACGCAAAGGCATACCGTAAACTTCTAAAAATGCCATCCAATCTTTTAAGGTATAAGATTTAAACAAAAAAGCCCAAGCTGCAAGCCGCGCAAGCCCAGAACGAATAGGCAAACCGCTTTTCAACTTGGGTCTGTGAATAGAAAATTTATAAGCAGGCAATTCACTTCCATTAAAAGACCCCTCTTCTTTTAAACGCAAATGAAAGCCATCCCGTCGATCCAATTGAAAAAACCGCTGGTCACGCCATTTCCAAGCAACCGGCCACCATTCCTTGGCACTCTTGTCCCACAAAGTTTCAACAACCGCATAGCCTTTTCCCAAAGCATCTAACAAATCCGTGACATAATCATCAACAAAAGTAGGCGCACTAATCACTTCCCGCACCGCATCTGCTATCTTTTTGTCCTGTGCACTGTTGCTTGCGGCAATCACTCCAGGCTCCACCCCTGTGAGAGCATTTTTACGCATGCCAAGCACAGCACGATAATGCAAATCACGCTCTTCCATATCATCGGCAAGTTGAAAAAACTGCTCTGGATGCCCCTGTGCTGCCTGTTGCAAAATATCAGCAAGTTGCGCAGGGGTCAGACCACTGACAATGGTTTGTGACCACACATCACGAATACCATTAATGGTAGGGCTTGCGACTTCCCTCTCCAGTCCTTTGATATTAAGCGCCCTGCCCCACTGATCTAAAAGTTTTACCATCTCATCATCCCATCAATAAATCTTTGATCGCATTGTTGAAAAAAAAGGCGTTGAAAAGAGCGAGCTTTCATCAAAACGATAAGCCTCTCTCACAGGTGTATAATCATAAATTTCAGGAGTTTGGCGGCTGGCAAAATAAGCCAAAGCGCAAGCAATCGCGCTATCACCATGGCGCATAAAACCATCACTGCCTTTAAAACGATGATTGTCTGGAATTTTCACAATGCCATTGACATAAGCAAGCGCTTGATGATCGGCAACAATGTCACTATCGCGCGGCAAAACAATCGTCCCATCCCCAAAAGCTTCTAAATAAGCCGGCATTTCCTTGCCATACCAACTTTGTGACAAGGGCACTTCCTTCACACAAGCCCCATAACGCTGCGCCGCTTTTTCGGCTAAATAAGCCCCATTGCCCCGCGCATCTAACGCGCCGCCCATCAAACGCGGCAAACCATTCACCCCATAAAATAAAATCTCTCTTTGTTGATCAAACGGCGTATTGCGCAATTCCACCATAAACCGTACACGGCGCACCAAATCTTGTCCCACCTCCATCACCACAATCGATGTCGCATCGCCCGATCTGGCAAAATCAACACCAAAAACATGTTGGCGCCGCCGGTCAAGCCCAATATGAAGAGGTTTTATATGTTTCTCACACCAAGCAAAAGCAGCTTGACTTCGTTGATGTTCCGATTGATTTTTAAAATCATCCACACAAGCAAAACGCAACACTGCAATGTCAGGCGCACAACAATTTTCAATCTGTAAACGTGTTAAAGCCGCCCCTTCTTGATCGGCTGGTATGGCATCTAATTCTTGGCGCATCGCAGCCAAACGCACCCCATAAGAGGCACGAATTTGCTCTTCCCATTGTTGCTCAGATGCTAAACTCCACACCTCCCCCTTCATCGCACAAACCCGTTTAAACAAGCCATTTTTAACAGCAACACCAAAGGGGTAACAATGCACCGAAAAAGGCACTTTTCCCGCTCGCGCCTCACGGATCAGTTCATTGAAAGGATTGAGCACACCATTATGGGTGGAGATCACACGGATCTTGCCTCCCCAAATGAGCAAAGCATTGACAGCATCCAAAACAGCGCGCACATCTTGATGAAACGCCGCCTCGTCAATCACCACAATACCTTGTAACCCACGGATATTTTCAGGGCGGCTCGAAAGCGCCTCAACCCGAAACCCCGAAGCAAAACGCACCCGATAAGCAGAGATATATTTTGTTGAACCATCCGCCCTTTGATCAGAGAATAAAAATTCCTCAACATCCCCACTATGGCTCGTAATTGCCGAAGCAAAATTGCTCACATAGCCAATAAATTCCCGCCCCTTGTCTTTGGTGTCACCAATATAAAAAACATTATCGCCCCTCGCTTCACGTGCCGCCGCTGCAATCAGTGTATCATCCAAAGCTTCTGCAAAAGTAATGCCGGTCCGCCGCCCCTTTTCAACCAATTTTAATGGGGACTTATCTTCAATCCATGCCCGTTGATGCGCCATCAAAACACCTTCCGCTAAGGGATCACTCTCTTTGGGAAAAGTACTTCTCTGCCAAATATCAAAACCACTCTGATGATCAAAGACATGACTTTTTGAAAAGGGCTGTTCAGCCATTTTTAACCCCCAACACCTGCGCACGTATAGCCCGCGCTGTTTCTTCTGAGAGCCCCGCCGCTGCTGCTGCAGCGTCAACCGCTTTGCTTGCTTTGCTGGTAAAATCTTTTTCCAACTTTTGCCGTCTGGTGGTCGATAAATGTTCAGCCGCCAAAACCCCTTTAAGCGCATTGGCTAATTCTTGTGCTGCCTTTGGCGAAAGGTTTTTCCCACTGCTCAACGTTGAAAAAATCAACTCCTTAATCGCTGCCGCCGTCAAAAGAGTGATATTATCAGAAGCTTTAGCATCAAAGCGCTGCGAGAGGCTTGCTGCAATTTCTCTTGTCTGTTCTAGGCGCCGTGACATCACGGCTAGCCGCAAAGAATAACGATTAAAACTGGAAAAAGAGGGAATAGAAAAGCTTAAACCCATTTCTTTTTTTAAAGCCTTCAAAGCTGCTTTAAATTCATCATAAATGGCTTTTTGCGTCTTCTCACGCCCATTTAAAGCCTCAGCAGCAGCAGCAATAATTTGATCACAAGCTTGCGGCAATAAATCAATCGCCGTTAAACGTCCACGCCCGACCTTGCGCATCCTTCACCTCGTCTTTTATTGATGAACGTTTAGGCCGCTTAATCCCCTCAATGGAAAAGCTTCGGTCTAAATGACGCGCTCCCCGTTCTGTTAATGCCGCAAGAAAAACCGAACCCACACATTTTAACGTAACAGCACCTTGATCTTCCATCCATGCCAATTCATTATGCACAAAATCGCGATCGCGCCTGATGCCATAACTGTATAAAAGCCGCTCAATCATCGCACTCGATAAAGTTTCGCTGCGCTCACAAGCAAGCCCTTTTAAAATAATCAACCGCGCTTCTTCACGGATGATTTTATCCATATCTGCTTTCATTTCTTGGCATTCTCCAACAAAAACTCTTGCAAGCGCTCACCAATGGCTGCCACCGGTTGTAATTGTGCAGAAAGCGTGTTGAGACGACCATTCAATTTCTCCATATTCACTTCCAATCTTTGCAGCGCATCACGATCAGGCAAAAAGTCCATCTCTGTTTCTAACTTTTGCACACGCTCTTTAAGCGCCGTGATATCTTTCAGCATTTCCCGCGCACCTGAAGAAAAATAGGCTCTCAAAACCCCACAAATTGCAATAACCGATAACAATAAAGACAACCAGCCATTGGCAACACTGATATCCAAATTCACTTAAAAGTCCCCTCTCTTTTGCCTAAAATCGCCCGCTCCGCAGCTTTTCTGCGCTGTTCACAAATCAATAAAGCAGCACGATCACGCCCCCAATAGTGCACCACTTCACGCGCATTCAAAGCACGCTCTGGCAATAAAGCTGGGCGGGCACACGCCATGCGAACAACAGGCGGCAACTCAACCGATAAAAAATGATAAGAAAGGCTACCCACCGGCTTGTGTGTTGAGCAAGCGCACACGCTCAAGCCCAATGCCACCGCCAGTAGTTGGCAATACTGCATTGACTTCCTCCATTTTTGTAAGCTTTTGTTCCAAAGCCGAAATCACCCCTTGCGCTCGATGCTCAGCTTCCAACGCTGCTTGTCTTTGTCGCTCTTGTACAAGCAGTGCACGTGCTGAAGCCTTGGCAATCTCCAACTGCCAATACAAATCACGCGCCTTTTCCGCTTTTAAAATTTGCGCTTTCATAAAGCCAAAAGCCGCCAACATCACACTGACCAAAAACAACAAACCAAAAGACAGTTTTGAAACAGGGCTAAACATTGCTTTTATCTCCCCACCTCGTTATCTCCACCCCATCATAGGAGCTGCTATGCCGCTTATGGGAATGTTTCCTATTAGAAAAATCCAACGAGCCAAAGCCACGATGCACCCCCAGATTGCCAACAATAATCGCCACCATCGAAGGAATAGAAATGCTCGCCATATCAACAATATGCGGAGCCCCCCACAAACCACCAGAAACGAGCAAAAAAATAACCCCCCAAGCAAACCAAAAGGACCACCATAAATAGAGCCTAGAACCACGATAAGAGGGCTTCATGCCTTTACCTCGCCTCCAAGTCCCAAAAGCTTTTTGGCGCGGTTTAAATAAATCAAACGTTGCACAAGTCCATTTCTTCCCCCATTAATCGCCTTGGTAATCCCTAAATAATCATCTTGATCAGCCAGCCTATTCAAGCCTTTCATTTGCCAAAACCAAACAGCAGACCAAAGCGCTGCTGGAAACTTTTCCAGCTCTTGCGGAAATGCCTCACAATCAACCGCTTGTTCATCGACTAAGCGCCAAAACTTCGTAAAACGACGATAATTATTGCGCCCCGTCAACTGGATCAAACCACGCCCCTTAAAGTGCACCCCATCCCCAGGGTTGACATTGCCTAAATCACGCCGCCCCTCATAAGCGCGCCCTGAGGCATATTCACAAACGGTAAAAAAGCCATCACTCTCATGGGCACATTGGCTTAAAAAATGGGCAATACGCAACGGTGTTGTGAGTGCCCCATAAGATAAAGCTTTAGGCAACACGCGTGCCATTTCAACAATAATAAAATCTTGGCGCGCATGATGCGCCAATTTAGGCGCAAGGCGATGAAGAAAAGAAGCATCTATTGAAACCATAACAAACCACTCAATGCATAAAAATCCATGCGCAGTTTATCGGATTTCAAACCCCCAATATAAGCCTGACACTGTCAGTCAAAACTCTCAATACTCATAAAACTCTGGAAATAATAAACCTTGTGGTTCTTTTGAAGAAATTTTCTTCTTCAAGCGATAGGCTGTGCGCACATGCATACCAGAAACAGCAGCTGCAGCATCAACCGACCAGCCTTTTTGCAACGCTTGCACCATTTTTTGCCGCCGTTCAGCATCTCTGCCAAGGGGGATAAGAAGGCGCACACCCGAACCATTAAAACAAAAATGGTTGATGAGTTGCTGCGCCTCTTCAAACCCAACAATTTCAATCAACCAATCCGCACTCTCAAGACGCCCGGGTATATAAACTTCTCGTCCACCAAAAGCCCGCATCATATTCCATGCTGCTTCACTGCCCGCAACATCAGCTATTTCACGCAATAAGGCAGGAAAATCGCTATAGATTTCCTCTTGCATACATGCTTACCCCTCGCTTTTAACACCTTTACGGATTTTCCGCCCCCAAACATTCATCACTTCTCTAAAGTCGCCCCCACTCATCTCACCAAAAGCTTTACCACTTAACGCCATAACACTTTGATGAAAAGATTCCACATCAAACACAGCATCGGGATTCAAACACTTCCATTGGGCACACAAAATGGAAATGCTTGGTTTCTTCCTCCATGAATCTTCGCGGTTTTTTCCTCTCCAGTCAACCCCACCCTCACGCTGCAACCAACCTTTCAATGCCTCAATAGCTCTGCATGCATCATCGCTATCGCGTAAAAAGCGAATATGATCAATCCCTGTCTGTCTTTTCACAAAGGCAAGCAACGCTTTATCTGAACGATCACGAATAATGCCAAGATTCCACCCAGCAATCCAAAGCGCCTGGAGCTTCTTAGCATATTTACCCTCTAAACGCTTCCCATTCAGCTTAAAACCAAACGCTTTCATTTCAGCGATAACCAAGTGCTTTTCTGAAAAATTCAAATCTTTCGCCGATTGCTTGCCTGTCAAGCGATAGAGCAGTGCGCGATAGGTCTCATCATCAAGACCTAACGCGCGTTTTCCCATATGAAGGACAGCTAAAGACATCTCTCCCCCCTCATGTCTTCGCCAGATCAATGGTCACAGCACGCCAAGCGCTTTCTAATGTATCGCGCTCATAAAAACGCACATATTCCTTAGATGTCGTCACACGGATCGCTTCACGAATGGCACGCATCGCCTCTTTCCAGCGTGGATCATCAATATCCAAACGCAACAGCATAAAGATCTCGCCCCGATTCACCTTGCCTTCTTTATCCGTATTAAAAGCACGCGTAATAATCGCACGGATTTCAGGGCGTGCATCCGCAGACCATTCATTCAAACACTCATCAAGAAGGCTTTTGGCAATTTGCAATTGCGGTCCAAAATCAACACTTTCCTGAACTTGCACCTTAATACGTTGCAAACCATCAAAGCTTGTGTAAGTACAATTGCCCTTTTTGCCACGCCGCTCCACACCATATTCTTGCGCAAGCAAGCTATCAAAATCACTCAAATCCGCAATCGTATGGTTGTTAAAACGTGCAATCCTTGCCGATAACTCTTTCGCAAAACCCATAATTTTGCGCACCGTTTCATCCTCTAACAAATCCGCAGGGCGGATCAAACTTACCGGCACCAAAGCCCCTTTCGCATCCTTCATATAACGCGTACCTTCAAGTTCAATTTGTGGATTCATCACCAACTTCCTCCTGTGTTTTTTGAAACCGACGAAATGGCACAACATCCCCTGAAGAAGGCGCACATCCCGCTTTTATTTGCCAACGACACCGCATAAGCTCATGACCTAAAACGTGGTTATAGCCTGCCAAACGACGCAAATACTCATTCAATTCTCGAACATCTTGTCCATGCATAAAAATGCCATTCACCTCATACTGTAAAAAGGCAGAGCGCAAAGCAATCAAGCACTCTCTCACCATATAAGGGTTCCGTTCCATCATTTTCCGCCTCCAAAATCCATATAAATCACACGATTGCTCTCATCCGCATCAGAGCCTTCACACTCAGCCAAAACTTCTGCAACTTCAGCTTCCAAAACCGCATCCGCTTCCCCCAAACGGTGAACACTCAACTCCAATTCAAGCAATAACGCCAAATCAACACACAATTTAAGCTTTTCTCCAATATCAAAACCGCATTGATAATCGTCATAAAGACCAACAAGCGTATCGGATAATTCTTTGTCGCATAAAGAGATCATGCCAATTCCTCCACGTCACGGTTTTTCCATGCCGCTTTGACATGTTTCAAAGTCACCTCACACCCATCTCCAAGCGCTGCCATGCGTGCCAACATCATGGTTTTGTCAATTTGCCGCAAAGCTCCAGCCTTTAAGCCAATCCCTGTCAAAAACTTTATCGCACCAACATCCTCAATCCCCCAATCATGAATGCGCGCTGCAATATCCTCACTATAGGGCTTGCGCCGTTTCAAATGCATCGCCAATCGGCTTTTAATTTGCGCATAAGAGGGACCATTTTGACGATGAACCAACCGTCCAGAGATTTCATCATTGCCAACCAAAGCCAACCCCGTACCATTGATATCAACAAAGTGGCGCAACTGATTAATCGCTTCATCCGTCAGATTTTGCGCTTCATCAACGATCAACAACGTGCCACTGCCCACGCGCTCTAACTTTTTTCCAATGGCACGCGTTAAGCGGGTGGGATTATATTCCACCACTTCCAATTCTGCTGCCATATCATTCAAAATACCGTGAACACTGCGCGTATGCGGGCTGGCTGTCACCAGATAAACATGCGGGCGGGTAGAGCGATAATGGCGGCAAGTTTCGGTCTTGCCACTGCCCGCATCAAGCGTAATCATCACCATATCCCCCGTACTTTGTGCCAGTGTTAAAGTATCAATGATCTCACTGGCAATTCGATTCCTCTGAAAAGCCGGCTTTTCAGGAATGCGCTCCAAAAACCCCGCTGTTTCCTTTAAAGTCTCAACCCATTGTTGAACCTTCGCATTTTGCTTCCCCAACTGTCCCGCATAACTGCCCGCATACCATTGCGAAAACGTCCCATCCGGCATCCCTATGCGCCGTGCCACCTCTGCTTTCGACCAATCATTCATTTGCCCCAAAGCTCTCACTGAATCCACAAGCTCATTCCATAAAGCAATGTCATCACTGTTGCGGTTTTGTGCTGTTCCATTAGGCTGGATTTTAGGTCGCGCCCAAGGATTTTTATCGACCGTTGCATTTATCGCGTTTTTCATGTATATTCCCCTCTGTATTGATTTTAGACTGCGAAAGGGGAAGGGCTCCCACCCGCCCCTTTCTTTTGTCTTTAGAATGAACATTTAAAGCCGTACGCGATACTAAAACGGCTCCCTGACAAATTCCCCTTGGTTCTTTCTCACACATCAGGGAACTTGCTAACTCCACGCATCTCACCTGATCAGGCAAAGACACCTAGAAACTTCATGTATTGATTAGACTTTTAAAGGATTAAGATTCCTCCCCCCTTTCTTTGTTAACGCTTCAAGCTGATACGCGATACAAAACCAGCTTCCTTTTGAGAATTCTTATAATCCCCCCTCTCTTTTCCTATTTCCTTATTCTATTGCTTGGGAAACTTGATCACCTCACGCCCCTTATCAGACGCCGAAAGCTTTCTCAAAGCTTTATGCAAGTGTTGACTGAATTCTTCCTCCCCCAAAGCCTCATCATCGTCTGCTTTCAAAGCTAAATTCCCCACATTGTTTGGCATCAAGCGGCTCACCTTTGGCTTTATCGGAAGCTTCGATTTGAACGCTTCATCCTTTTTCTCAAGGCGCCCATAAACATCGGCCAAGTGATCAGGTGCAAGCTTTGCTGCCAACTGTTTTTCTGCTTTAACAGCCTTCACATATTCTTTACGCAAACGCCCATTCAAGCGCGCCGCCTGCTGGTCATAAAAACCTACATCACAAAGGCATGGTGCCAAACAAAGCAACCGATTGTTCAAATCATAAACCCGTAAATCCTGATGCAAATTATCCGGATCAAAGCGTACAATCACTTTTTGCCCCGCATGCTCATTCAACGCCCGCGCCCAATAACGATTGCCATAAAAATGGATCTCCCCCGTACCCTTTTGCGCACGCAATGCCTCAGAGGTTAAAAGCCATAAAGCCCGTTGTGCCGCCGTTGCTTGCCGAATAATCGTCCCCTCTGCTTGCAAGCTCTCAGTAAAGGTCTCATCAAAACTGCGCCCCGCACAATTAACCGCCTTACGCCCCGCTTGCGCATTGTGTGCACAAATTTGCGCACCAACATGGGCTTTAAACGCTTCAAATCCTATCGCGCGCTTGCCATAATCTTCAGGCTTGGCATCCGGTTTATTGCCCGTATAAGCCCCTGCACAAAAGGGATGTTTGGAAATCGCTTCTGCCAGATCACGCCATGCCCGCTCAATCGGTTTAGACTGTCCGCTATAAGGGGTGGTCCATTGCAATTGCACCCCCAAACTCGTCAAAAGCCCTTGCGGATCATCCGGCTTAATCTTAAAACGAAAGCGATTTTGCACACCTCCAGAAATCCACTTGCTGGTAAAGGCACGCCCATTATCCAAGGTCATACGCTCCGGTATTCCATAAGCTTCCACCATATCCCCAATCACCAAACGAACGATTTCCCAAGTCTCAGCATCCGATAAGCGCCACGATAAAATCTTGCCCGAATAAAGATCTTGAATGGCAATCAAATAAAGCCGCACAGGCTTTTCTGTCCAAGGAACACTCACAAAAACATCCAGCTTATGCCCGTCCATATTCACTGCTTGCAATGCATGCAGGCTTGAGCGATCACGCCGTTGGGCTGGATAAAGCTTTTTTGCCTTTTCTTCTCCCTCACGTGCTAAAACCACAACCGCTTTGGAAATTTGCGCCTTAAAACGACGCCGCAAAGCCCGCTCAGAAGGAATGGGCTCAAAACCCCGCTCCTGCGCAACCGAAACCATGCGCCGATAACACGCTGAAAAAGCAGGTTTAGAGGGACGCAAATAATCCGAACAAAAAACCTCCCACGCCCCCTCATGACACGGCGCAAATTGCGAAACATTCTCCTCACCATAACAAGGCGCTAAAGCTGCCAACCAATCAGGGCGCTCATACCCCTCCACCATCTGCCGCCAATTAAAAAGCGACATCCGGCTCACACCAAATTGCACCGCACTCAAACTTGCCGCATCATGCACACCCATACCGGCATGGAGCAAATCATCCATAAAGCAAAGTGCCTTCAAACGCTCTTCACAGCGCCTTTTATGCGCCTTTGAAAGCCCCTCATAACGCACCCAAATACTTGCCTTTTGCTCCCCTTGCGTTTGTTTCACATCAACAGCCCCACCAAACCGCACCAACAACGCCGCCCGCGCCACTTCCGGTAATAAAGAAATGTGAACTTCTACAATAGGTCGAGAAACCCCTTTAACTTTACGTGTCAATTCACTTTGATGACGCCATGTGGTTGCTAAAATTTTACGCAATCCACCTTTACTTTTCGGCAACCCTGGCAAAGCTGCTTCAGCCAATTCGGCAATACGAAACCATTCCTTCATGGCTGCCCCCTTTTAATTTGCACCGGCGTTGCGCGCATGGCTTTCAATTGCGCTGCAATCTCCCGCTGTTCCTGCTGAAGCCGCGCAATTTCTGCTAAACGTGCCTCATCCCCTTGCAACAGCAACAATCCATCTTCACTCACCACCTCATCCCAGAGCCAAAATGCCTCTGTCGCCCGCACAAATGCCTTAAACCGCGGCAGGGAAATATCCACCTGCTTACTTTCCGCAACATAAGCATCCAAACTCGCCTTACTTAAACACCCAATCCCTAAATAATGCGCCATACGCTCCGCAATCACACTGCGCTCATGCCGGCATTCTCTCAAAGCCCGCGCCATCGCACGCTTAATGCGTGAGCGAAACCGCCCTAAATCAATCTGCGCAACGGGTTCGCGGCAGGGAAAAACCGGCTTTTGGAAAAAATCAAGCTGCCCGCAACCATGCCTCTTCATGACAGCACCTCCCCCCGTTCTCTTGCAAGATAATCACAAAACCGCGCCTTTGTCTGCGCATCGGCCCTCTGCCAAACACCCAATAATTGGGCAAAAATCCGTTCCTGTTCATTAATTTGCGGCGGCGTATTAACCCCATTGACCAAATCAACAGCCCGCCTCAAATCCCCATCAACCTGTTGGAGCGCAATCGCCACCCGCCGTTGCGCAACCGGCTCCATCTTCGCCAACTTCAACAATTGCGCTTGATTATCCGCCAATGCTGTCCCCCGCAAAACAGAGCGTAATTCTGGCTGTAGATGTTGGGCAATACAGTTAAGACGTTTTACAACATCTTGAGAAAAACCAATGCGGTCCGCCACATGTTTGGCAAAAGATAAAACTGTCCTTTTGCCATTTAAGTCACCATCATTTGGCAAAGGTGCAACTTGCACCTTTGCCACTTTATCCCCTTCACACCCGATTTTATTGTGATCTGAAGTTGCATTGCTGTCCCTTTGAGAAATAGGTGCAAGTTGCACCAATTTCTCAAAATCTGTCTCACCACCGATCAAAGGTGCAACTTGCACCTTTGATTTTTTATTTCGACCAACCTTAATCTCCCCATACTTCTTTTCCCACAATTCGCGGTAAGTCTGGACAAAAAGCGCACGGTCAATAACAGACAATTCATTGCGAAAGAGGTTTTCAGCCACTTCTAAAAGCGCGGCATTGTCCTTATCAGCCTGCACCACAACGGCATCAATGTCACTATAGCCCAAAAGCTCCGCAGCACGCAGCCGATGCGCACCAGCAATAAGCGTATAATTGCCTTCCTTAGCATTGGGGGTATGGCGCACCGTAATCGGATTCATCAATCCCTCCCGCGCCATTGATTGTGCAAGCGCCTTGGCATGCTCATCATCCACAGGGCGTATACGCTCCGGTACCACAATCACATCAAGAGCAAGCTTTTGAAACTGTGCCATCACGCCCCCACCTTTCTGATCTCTTTAAAGAACAAATCCATCGCACGCCCCGCCCATCTTCGATAAGCTTTCGCAAATACAGGTTCTTCCAAACGCCGGTTAATCACTTGCAGTGATAGAGAAATAGAAGTCCGCTGACGTGCCTGTATCGCAACAATACGCCGCCGTGGCACCTCAAACTGATAATGCAA
>NZ_JBHIRJ010000021.1:0-19501 GCF_042197045.1 Bartonella sp. AA74HLJMH | reverse complement strand
TGCGTAAAGACCAACACAGGCTCATTAAGGGGATAAGTTTGTGCATCAGCATCAGGGGCTGTAACAACCGCCCCAATAGCGCTCTGATCAAATGTTGCTAAAGGACGGGATTTTTTACATTGATTAACCCTATTGACCTTAAATTATTGTCAAATACACAGAGTTATTCTTTATTTTGAGCTTTTCTTAATTCTGTAATGGGGACACCACCAATACCCCAATTGTCTGTCTCCACTTCATCAATCACGACAACAGTCGTTTTCGGATTTTTATTCAGAATATTAACTAATAATTGAGTTGCCCCTTCTATTAGTTGCCGTTTCTGTTCAGAGGTAACCCCTTCATTAGTAATTTTAATATTTATGTAAGGCATAAGATCTCCATAATTTACAAATATTGAATAAAAAAGCTCAAATAAATGAACGCAAAAAGATTAAATATTAATACATAATAACTATGCATTTTAAAGCTCGTATCCACCGGTGAAATATGCAGGCTACTGGAAACAAAAATAGCATTTATTGATACAGGAGAAAGGAGTTGAGCTGCAATAAAGAAGCAAATCCAAATCAAATAATCCGTAACCCCATAAGCCATCGATGACCCTAGTAAGGGAAATGCCAAACTAAATAGCACCATAGGGTGAATTCCTACTACACTGAAAATTGGCAATACAAAGAGAATACAGGCATAAGCTGCCAAACAGAGAGTGATGCCAATGAGTGACTCAACGTCATCGACAACAAAGGAATAAGCAAATCACAAGTAGATATTAGCAGACTACAACCTAGCAACAACATAATTTCACTGGATATACTGCGTATCACTGCCACCAAAGGAGTCAAAAAATCAATACTGTGTGAACTCCCACGCTCAATGAGGTATAGAATGCTCGCCGTCAATGCAATGCTTTCTAGTGCATTCAACCTAATAACTGTCAACGCAACGATAAATATTAGCCAGAAAAATATCAAAAAAATCCAAATTCTTACTCTCTCTCCTTCTTTATTCGCTCTCCTCTCATCGCAAATAATCGGGTTAGCTAGCGGTACAACTGGAGAAATGCACAACAACAACAGACTAAATAGAAAAAGTGGTATCCCCAAAGCAGCGGATGTGAATATTGGTGTTCTAGGCATAGCAGCGAAAACTGTTGCTGCACCGATGCTGGTCGGCATCAGTACCATCGTGATGCTCATCATTCGCATCACAATAGCGGCCAAATCGCGAGAGGGAAAAACACTTTTCTTCAAGGCATCAATCATTAGGGGGATAACCCCCAAACTCATCGGCCAAGCTAAAAACGCAGTCAGTATCGCGATGGACAGGGTAAGCGAACCCTTTCCATAGCGCATCAACCATTCAGAGAGAAATTCTGAAATACGCCATATATTCATCACATGGCGCAACAATCCCATAGCGAGTAATAGCCAAAAGACATCAGTAAAACGCACAAGCACAGTATGAACATCAGGCAAGTGCCAACGCCATATCAGCACTAAAGTACAAACCAACAGGATGAACACACCACTGCGTGCATTCCCCTTCAACCACCAGTATGGTATCGTCAAAAGCAAATAACCGAAAACAGTCACTCCAGCCAATGGAATAAGAAACCAAGTTCTTATTGAGATAGACATAAGAAAAATGAATAGCATCAGCATCGCCATTATAACGGATACGGAGGACATGCGTATCAGGAAGCTTTTTACATCATCAATGTACATTAATTGTTGAATCTTTGACTGAGTAGCGATTAAGAAGCTGCTCGTACATGTCAGTGACACAGCGCCCTGCATCCCACAGTGCACGAGAATTAACTAAAGGCCTAGGCAAAATATATGTATAAAAATTGGGCCCCTCTACTGGATTACCGACCACCCATAATGTATTTTGTATTTGCCCTTTAGTGTCTATAGGATGCTGCCGACGGTCAATATCAATACCACCAGGATGATATCCTTGGTTGATAAATGGTCGAATGATGCCCTGACCAGCCAAATTCTGGATAAAAGAGGACTCATCACGCAACGGAGAAAAACGATCAATCTTGGCCTTGATCAGCACATCTCCATCAACTGAACTGTTTTCATCTTGAAAAACAGACTGAATTTCGAAACGGCTGGTACTAGCATTGAGAACAAGTTTAGGTGAAGGTCCGCCAGCCAAAGTCACGATACCAGCCTCCATCAGAGCCTTCAACTCTTGGTTTCGCTGCATCGGTGGGCCGACAGAAATACGGTTAAAGTTTGGATTAAAATATTCAATAAAATACTTGTGAGATGAAGACGTTAACCCGCAAAAATCAATTGCTGAACGTAAGATATCACGGACATCTCGTAGCACATCTGTAGCAGCTTTCACTGGGCCATCAACATTACCTGCAGCGGAAGAATGAAGATCGTCCTTCAAATGCTCCATGAAGAATCTTGTATAATCCTTCAAAGAGGCAAATATTTTATTTCGATGAGGATACAGCAACGCTTGAATACACTGCTCGTCTTTGGAAGTAACAACATAGGTTTCAGGGTCTAGCCAGTGCCCCAGCTGCGTACTTCGATAGACATAACACATTTCTTTAAGCAACAGAGGTAAAAGCTGCGTTTCGAAACCCAGCTTCGGAGAGCCGTTAGCAATGCTGGATTGCTTACGCAGATGATGTATTGCATCGAGAATAAGGAATGATGGTATGTATTGCCCACTACCACCCTTTTGATTAATCCCGCGACTACTAAAAGGCAATGTTTGACGAGAGAATAGAGCTGTCGCAGGTTCTTTGCCGCTTGGCATGTAGCGCAATTGTCCAGCATTTTCAGTAAAAGTCCCACCACGACCGTAAGTCAATTGCGACAAGACATCATAGCTAGTTAATCCAATTCCCTGCAGCAGCACACGAGACTGAGCTTGTATAGAGTCCAACTTTTCAATTGGATAAGGATTCGAATAATAGTTCAAAAGCGCGTTTTTCATTTGGTGAACAGCCACAAACTGTTACAGACTTTCATCATGCGATGAATATATATTCTTACCGTGACCCGTGGTCATGGAAACAAAATCTACACTATAACGACAGCCATCTTCCAAAAGAACATCCGTTTTATGATCTTGGTGGATATGGAGATTGATAACTTTTTGTCGGATCTCCTTAATACGAATAGCGAAAGGTAAATCTTGCGTGAACTCTTGGTAAACCCAAGACAGGTCTTCCCCTAACAAACGACGTGATAAATAATCATTTTCTTTGATTTCTCTCCCAACATCATGCTCTGTACGAGAAAAAACACCGTTAATATTACGATAACCTTGTTGACTAGCCCATTGATAGAAATTCGGCCCCTTACGAATAGGCCCGACACCCTTAACTGTATCATCACCAAATAAAGTAATCTGGCAAGCGACAGTGTTAACCAATAAATGATCTGGCTGATGCACACTATGGGAACCAGTTCCCATCTCATTGGGATCAATCAATAAAATATCAATGTTTCCAGAAAATGGATAATGGGAATAAAGTGTGAGCAAGCGTTCGAGAATACTGATCCCACGAGGACCAACGCCCAGAATAGCGACTGTAGAGTGAAGCATTCTGTAATCTCTCCTATTAGAATAATTTGACTTTCACAAAATGTTTCAAAAAGAATGGAATAAATTCTCTCGACTTTTTAGTGAAGATTGCGGATTTATGAAACGTCAACGACCTTTTTACAAAGACAATATTGACAGATTCCAGCAGCGGCAAAAAGCGCTACAGCACCACAGATAACGGAAAGCGCAATGGCATATGAACCAAACTGTAAAAAACTCGTCAAGAGAGGTCCTAATATTTGGCCAAAACCGTAAGTTAAGGTAGCCAAGCCTAGCAGATTTATACCATACGGCGCATATAAACGCTTAGCTAACGGCATAACTAAAGAAGTCGTCCCCATAAAAGTAAATCCAAACCCTATACAACTGAGAACGATCAGTACAAGAGACTGGCTGAATAATGTCAGTAATACGCATCCTCCTTGGATAAGCAAATTGAGCATCAGACAACGTAATACCCCCCACCGATGGGCTCCCCATAACCAAATGAAACAACTAGGAACAATGGCTATTCCGACAAACGACCATAAGTGGTTAGCAAGTAGTGGGAAATTAAATGTTTTCGCCATCAGAGGAAGATATGTCGCGACAATAATATAACCAAACCCAGCAAGCCCATAAATCAGAGCGAGTTCCCACCAAACGATATTTTCGTGTGCCAATGACTCATTAATAGCAAATTGAGACGCATCAACACGACGTGGAAATAAAATAAACAACAAGAGCAACAATACAACAGATATAAAACCAGCTCCAAACCAAATATTTTTCGCGTTCAGCGATTTACTCAAACCAATAATAACATACTCATTACCCAGCAGAATACCAACTCCCACACCTGCATAGAGCGAAGCAATAACCCACAGCTTGTGACTATGCTGCATAACCGTCATAGAACCAAAAATCATCATTGCTGCACTCGCGATACCGGCAGCAAAGCGGATAAAGAAGACCAAGTAAAAGTTTGTTGTTAACGCCATGGCAAAAATAAGTGCACTCGTCACTATAGCTGCACCAAATAGCATGTAGGGAGCACGGGATATATTCCCAACTCTGCAAAGCGAAAAAACCATACTCCCAACTAAATAACCGCCATAATTAGCGCTAGCTATATAAGAAAGTTGCTTAAAGGTAAACAATCCTTCATCCAACATAACAGGAAATACCGGCGTATAGAAAAATCGCCCAATCCCCATCCCCAAAATCATAATAATCATACCGAATACAGCGATTTTGAAATAACTCAAATCTTGACGATTATTTTTTCCCCCCATTACTCTTAATCCCTTAACTGATAGCTCCCTCATCTGCGTTCTATCTCATCAACAGTAGTACTTATCTCAGAGAGTAAAGCCAATCTAGCCATTTGTTTGAACAACCAGAGCAACATATTGAGCGATTATTGTCAACATTACTGGATCAGTTATATGCATTTCATCGTTTTACACTCTGCTCCATGTATGATCTTCTCCCTACAAAGCTTCTTTTTCAGAAAAATAATGGCTGAAATTAAGCAGCAATAACAACGAGGAAATCAATCAGCACGCCCCCGTTCAAACAAGACAATATCCCCTAAAGCTCTGCTTCATCAGGTATGACTAAAATACCCTCACAAGGTTGCGTTATGTTCACATGGTGAACACCCTCAACCATCAAGCGGCTTAGTATCCAACTTAAAGAGAGATCAAGGACAAGCTTTTGCGCACGCGCCCATTCTGCTCTTAAATTCTGCTCTGCTCTTTCCAAAACAAAGGAACCTTCATCCGGTAACAACCAAAAATCAATAGTATTGAAGGGTATAAAGGCTACTTTTAATATAGCTTTGTTTTTTATCAGCAGCAGTAAAAAGTTTGTTTTTTTTATAAAAATTGAAATTTATTCATTTTTTATCGTATATTTTATGTTATCTTCTTTAAATTAATTAAAAGATCATAGAATATTAAACTGATAGGATGCATTTTTCTCAAGCGGCATTTTTAGAGAAATGTTGATTTAATCAGTGAAGACAAGCAGTGAGCAAAGTTATAATTTGAAAAGACAGTATATAATGTTTTATGATCAATGATCTAAAAATGATCTAAATTAGAGACATGAATTGGGGGAGTTTGATCTTTCTTACAGCACAGTAGCTCAAAAAAACAGTAGATGAAGTTTAAAATTCACCATTACCCATCATAAGATGAAAGCTTTTATCCCACGTTTGATTTTTTTAAACTATTTTCTTGTCCTATCTGTAATATCTAAAGAATATCTTCAAGCACTCATAAGCACTCTTTTAGGGTATCATTTCCATGATCAACGTAACGGTTATCGAGCTTCCATTCAAGATACTGTTTTGCAAAAGGAAATCGTCATTTCAGGATACGGAGGGATTTATGTATTTAGTCACAATGTATCATGCACCCTTCCTCTTATATCAGAAATTTAATTCTTAATCGTAATGACGTGATTAAAAAGCACCTTGCGAGACAATCTTTTTAATAAATTTTTAATAAATAAAGTAAAGATGAATTCTGAAAAAAATTTTTAGACGTAAAGTGATACGGAGAAACAGTCAGAAAGAATGGGGGGATTACAAATGTTGATGACTATAAAAAAAGATATCAAAAAATTACCAAAAACCGATTTATGGATCATTTGTGCTATTTCAGCTGATCAGCAAAGAGAATGGATCAGTAAATGGTGTATAAAAAATAAACACACTTCTATAAGTCCTAATTATGTCAATGATCTTGCCGTCCTAGGGTCATTTTACAGATCTAGACAAAATGATTACTACGGAAGCAACTCCCCTCAAAAAATAACAATCTCATTTATGAGGCTTATGTTGCTCCTCATAATCACTTTAAAATTGCATCATTTGCTCTCATTAATACGCTTTGAAGTCCCATATGGACTAAGGGACCTTTTAAATTTTGGGATGGTTATGGAAGCCTTCTTTCCACTAATCCCTGAATGGGGATATGAAACCGCTACCTTTTCACAGAAAAATATTCTTTTCAATGAGAATTCTTATTGTACAATCTATGGAACAACACAATGAACAGAGCACGCACCCTTGCTCTCACCTATGGCTCCTATAATGCTGTCCGCATGCTGATCGGCGTTTACCATGCGATTTTTTTAATGTCCATGGGAGTGAGTCTGGCGCAATTAGCTCTGCTTCAGGTTGTCTTTTCCACCACCATTCTGCTGCTTGATTTTCCCTGCGCTGTTTTATCTGACAGATATCGGCGTAAATATTCCGTTATGGCTGGGGTCTTTATGACAGGAGTATTTTATCTTCTATGCCTTCAAGCTCCCAATATGACAGCACTTATTATTGCGCAAATTCTCTATGCAGCAGGCATTTGCATCATTGTCAGCGCCATTGACGGATGGATTTACCATTCTCTAGGCGATAAACAGGATCACTTTTCGCATTATGCTCATCTCTACCACCAGGTTAACTCTTTTGGAAGTATTCTCAGTGGGATTGTAGGAATTGGAACGATCTATTACTCTGGACGATATTTTATGGGATATATCATCTCATGCCTCATGATGGGATTTATTTTTTTGATATTCCTTATTGTTCCTGAAGAAAAGAAAACGACAATTGAAACGTCCAAAACAAAAACAATCTTGCACAATGCCAAGGAAACGCTCTGGATATTTCAAAATACAGTAGGAGGAGCATGGTTTATTTTCCTCATGTGCCTTTTTAGCGCTGGTATTCAGATTATTTATCATTTCTGGCAACCAATAATACTTTTAGGGGGAAAAATTCATCACCTCAACGGTTCGCAAATGCTCGTCTTGATGTGCTGCCATATTGGAGCCTTTTCAGCACAATATTTTTCAAATTTACTGATGTCTAAGTATCATGTTCTTGATAAAAAATATAAGAATTCTATAAAATATTTTTCCTTCTTTTCTGCGCTGATGTGCATAGCGCTCTATTTTTCAGTTCATAGCCATCAAACTGCTGCATCAGTCATCGCCTTCTCTTTAATCCATGGATTTATTTGCACTGTACCGATCGGCGCAAAAAGCTTATTTTTCTCAGAACTTAACCAAAAACAAACGCAGCATATTTCCGGTGTTGTTGGTGCTGTCTCTTTTAGCGGAAGAATATTTTCAATTACAGTATTGAGTATTATTTCTTTTCTTCCTGCAAAAGTTTCTCCATCTTACTACCTAATATTACCGACCATTACTTTTTTCATGTGTGGTTTGGTTGTCATGAGATGGATGAAACACTCTCAAAAGTCTCTATGAAAGGAAAACCATAACATTTCACCCACAATGTTTTCTTCTAAAAGAAATCTATAACTTTTTTGAGAGCATTGCCACATCCAACTTTCAATACACAATGCAAATATAAAGCAACACGTTGATTTATAATGATAATATACCAAACGCGAATATTGTAAGATTCTTTCTTTTCAAATCTGCTTTATGGTTGAAACAATCAAAATCATTTGCTTGCACATCATAAGCAAAGAAAGCCGTATAAATAAAAACGATTTAGAAAGGAAAAATGCCTTTTATGAACTCTCATAGTCAAAATCTATAACAACAGGAAGGCAGATATATAAGCAGATATATAATATGCCTCTTTGCACCTTCATAAGTATACAAATGATGTGGCTTTATAAGGCTTTATATGTCTCACAGAAACTTTTGTGTTTTATACCATTTACGAGGTGGCGTCGCAAAATGGGCTTATACACATTGCAAAGATATCTCTTTAAAACAAGTGCATAAATCGGCAACACAAGTATATTTGTGTTTAGAACATGCTTTTTATATGAGAGGTATAATCCCAACGGGATAAACAGAATTCCGATACACAGTCAACTGCTTTTATAACAATAGATGGCGGAGAGGAAGAGATTCGAACTCTCGAGAGCCTTTTGAGCCCTACTCCCTTAGCAGGGGAGCGCCTTCGACCACTCGGCCACCTCTCCAACAGAGAGGCATAAATGGTATCAACAGAAAGTTCAAGACATTTTCGATTTTTTTCCCAAATATCTGAAAATTTTTTTCCTTTATTGATCCCATAAGGAGCAAAAGTTAATAAAACAAAAATTGTGTCTTTTTTACCACAGCATCTCGAATAGTACATGTATATATTACAAAAAGGTAATTTCATATTTGAAACTCTAAAAAGATTAGTTATAGCTAAGATAACAAGTGCTGCGTATTTTACTTATGTCTTTGTCCTTAATGCGTTAGGCAAATGGTACTCTTTAGAAGAAATTTAACCGGACCTCGGAGATCCCATATGAATATTAAATCCCTCTTTTTAAGCTCTACAGCAGCTTTTTTAGCAATTTCTGGAGCACATGCTGCTTCAACAGTTATCGCCGAACCCGAACCTGTAGAATATATTCGCGTTTGTGATGCCTATGGAAAAGGATATTTTTATATCCCTGGAACAGAAACCTGCATGCGTTTATCAGGAAATGTTCGTACTGATTTTATAGGCGGTGATAATATCGATGCAACAACCGAAACTGAACTAAGAAACAAAAGAAAAACCTATGGCGCAGCATCACGGCTCACCCTTGTTTTTCAAGCAGCTTCTGAAACAGAAATGGGAACACTTCGTTCATATGCAAGAATTTATTCAAACTGGGGTGATGGTAGAGACAACGCTGCTGCAAAGCTTGCCGCGGCTTACATTGAACTGGGTGGTTTTCGCGTAGGTCTTGATGACACAATTTTCAACAGCTGGACTGGTGATTATGGAAATGTTCTCAATGATGACAGCATAGCGCCTGCCGGCACAACACGCACCAATTTTATTTCCTACACCTTTAGTGGTGACTCCGGCTTTTCTGCTATTATCGGCGCTGAATTAGGCAATAATGCAGATTCTCTTCCAGAAATAACAGGATACTACATTGATAAAGATGATAAGCTTGTTTCTATCACTGAGGGCACTCTTCCAAGTAAAGCAATTAAAAATTACACCCCGAATGTGGTTTTGGGTATAAAGTTCATGCAAAAATGGGGTGGTTTTTCAGCAGTTGCAGCATATGATGCTTACTACAAAAAGTGGGCTGGAAAAGTACGTGCAGATTTCAATGTCAACGATCGTTTCAATCTATGGGTAATGGCTGGCTATAAAAATGGACTTGATTACTACACAGTAAATGCAAATGATGAGTTATCACGAAAAAGCACAACGATTTATGCAAACTGGGGTGGTAAATGGGCTGCTTGGGCGGGTGCCACTTACAAGCTTACTCCAAAAGCAAATTTGAATGCTCAAGTTTCTTATAGTGCTGTAAAAACCTTTGCAACTTCTGTAAATATTACATACACGCTGGTTCCAGGATTTGTGATTACACCTGAATTAACCTATGTTTCTTGGAACGATGATCGCGTTGTGACGGATAAAAATAATGATGAAAAACATTTATTCAATAAGAAAAGTGCTTTTCAAGGTATGATCCGTTTACAGCGTTCATTCTAATCCTATTTAAGCTACAGCTTTTAAAAACTGGCAACATGGTTTGCCAGTTTTTATTTTTGAAATCAAATATCATGAATATCTTTTCCTGATACGTATTGTCTTGTCTCTCGAAAAAAAAACCGCCTTAGTTTCATAAAACTACTCTTAGAAGATTAACCTGATATGCTTGATAAGAGCACCTCACACGGGCGTTTACACATCACTTCAAACACAATCTCTTCCTTGCCCTTTAAAGCATGAATAACCCCTTTGCTTTATGACCAAATTGGTCTTTCTTGATAATTTACTTCTAACCTTTGTTAATTTAGGTCATGATCTTCTCAAATAAATTCTACACTGAACAGATAAAATATTGAAAAAACAAGACATCATTGTGTTTTTGATATGCCTGAATGTGTCTTCTATCAACACTCTAAAACACAACGTTTTATAACACTGCTTCATTAAAAAACTTAATCATTAAGAAACATGCTGTCAAAACGATGCAAACATCCCCTAAAGCAATAAAAGAGAAAAGAGATATATCTTCAAAAAAAATGAATTGACCTCTTCCCCTTCTAAAGAATAGCCCCCCTATCAGTAGCAATCTGTAAATGCCCCTATTTTTCTTGAATCTGCATCACTTTGATTTATAATCATAATTTATAATTTTGCATGTTTCAATCAACCAAAACCTTTCACTTGTACACGACAAGCGGAGAGAGCCGTGTGAATAAAAACGAGTAAAGAAAACCCTTTTATGTATCGTTTTCAGTTCCAAGGGTTGTCGTAACATTGAGATCTAACAAAGTGTACGATAATGCTAGGCACTTTTATTAAGCATAAAAATGAGGATACACTTCATAGAGGATTTTAGATTATATTCTCTATGAACGTCGCTGTAAAATATGTGTTGTGATACACACTAAAAGACATTTCTTTAAAACAAGCATGTAAATATACAATACAAATCCATTTTATTTGAAGCCTTTTACCCTGCGTAAGGAACATGTCATCATATACACAACATCTTGGCTTTATGCGTTTTTAAAGGAAGAAAAATATAAGACAAAGAAACAATAAAATTTAATCTCTGCAAATCATAGAGCTTTCAGAGTTATGTTTCCATAAAACGCCTTACACCGTACATGGGATTTTTTACACGATTAATGCCCTTTTTACATAAAGCCAATTGGCAAAAAGCAGCCTTTCCTGATAATAAAAAGGCTTACACGTAATCATAAGCCATATTTTCAATTAAAACGCATTGAATTCACGGAAAATACTTATCAACCAATGCATAAAGAATTGCTGCTGTTTCAACATCTAGAATCCCATCATAATTTTCTTGACGAAAATGAAGTTGAAATGCTCGGATCAAATCTTTGTATCCTGTTTGGGTACACGCAGCAGAAATGTCATATCCATAACATTTTAGCTTCGCCAAAACATCTTCTTTGGGTGGCAAATTCTTAGAGAATTGCTCTTGATAATGACTTTTTAGTTCATCATCATACCATGCTCCTATACCTGCGCTATAAAGTTCTCTCCATGGAAAAGCTGCTCCTGGATCACTTTTTCTTCCAATGGCAATATCACTATGTCCCACCACATCAGTTGGCATAATATCGGGATACCGTTGAAGAATATTCAAGGCAAGTTCCTTAACAGCATCAATTTGTATTGGATTATAAGGAGGAAACATACCCGTCTCATCATGATAAGTCGCTAAATTAACGATTTCAATCCCGATAGATGCATCATTGAGATGACTATGCCCAGCCCATGAACTCACACCCGCATGCCATGCACGCTCATTTTCATCAACCAGATTAAAAATACGCATATCCTTAAAGCCTGCCTCACGATATGTCTGCTCTGAAGGATCAGGAACAAGATAGTGTGCACTAACCTTTTCTCCTGTAAGCGCCATAATCGAGGCTTTAAAATCAATAGCCGTATAATGCATAACGAGAAAATGAACGCGACGACTAAAACTCTTGACAGAACGATAACTGTTGTAATCAATCTGATACATAAAAGCCCTTTCTTTTTTGCTTAAAAAACCACTGCGCATCACAACAGATAGAATACGAACTGTTAAAAAATGCAATAAACTTCCCATCTAGATACTAAGAATTACGACTAAAATTTGTTCATCAAAAATATTGACACTCTTATCAACAATTAAGACCACATTTTTATTTTTCTCCCACACACGCATAAAATGTTTTTAACCACATTAAATATTTTCCCCAAAAAAAATTCCTACAAATTACCAATCAAAAAGAAAACAAAAGCGTAAAATAATCACTCCTTAAATCTTCACATCTTACAGAAAAAATAGTTCTTCCTGTTATCAAATTGAAAAATATCGCCCCTCGGAAGTGAACACCCAACGATCATGCAATCACACAAAAACTTAAAGGAAAAATTTTATGAGCTCTTTACAGCAATTTATTATCAGATAACAGAACGGCACATGTTCGCAATAAACTCTTCACGGACATATTGTTCAATAAAATTTGCAAAGCTTTCCTGTAAATGACATAACTTCTTGTCTTTTCACACCATCGCTTTTTGATTTACAAAGAATCTCAATTATCTACAACGCTTGCGGCACATGACGTCTCTGGATTCCTTGTCATCAGCTCCATGAAAGATAACATCTTGATTTATAATCATAATTAATCATTATAAATATTGAATATAGCGAGCCTAATATCGTAAAGTTTTTCTTAATCTTGAATCAATCAAAGTCATTTAATGACACATCAAAAGAAAAATTACCCTATAGACAAAAACCACTGAAGAAAAGGATCAAAATACTTCCTATAATAGAACGTTTAATAATTTAAGCAATATTGTTACATCCCCATAGAGGTTCATTTTTTCTTCTCCGTTTTCAAATATCTTTTTAAGACAACCCAAGCTGCATATTCTTGTAAGACGACACCTAAAAGTGGTCGCGTATAGGGAAAAGTAATATAATCCTCACCATAACCTTTCATCCGTATAGTTATGGTAGCATGTCCAAGGCTTTCTGCTTGATTTTCTAATGTCTCCAAAGAAGGCTCTAGGCTCACTTCAACCTCAAGCAGTGGAATATCTTGTTTACCTTTTTCTATGGGCTGAAAATATTTTAAAAGCAGCGGATCATTGGCAGACCAATGAACCTCTGCATGCATCGCTAATTGTTTACAAGCAGTAGTAACTTCTGCCCCAACTAAATAGGGGTGAAAATGATTTTCAAATGCTTCCACGAAATGTTGTTCCAAGAGCGCTTCTGATTGAGCAACCAGTTGCACCAAAACATAGGGGCTTTTCCATAAAAAATGCCGTTCAAAGGGTTCATTTTCAAGATGATCATCAACCCACTGCGCAATAGTACTTTCATCAATTCCAATCAAAGTCCATGCATACTCTGCACGCGATACAGAAGAATATTTCTTCTCATTGTGTTCTAAATAATTCTCTAAAAGCGCAAGAGCCTGTGATGGTGGACCAGGCAAAACAACAAGCGTACTTCCATCGCAAGAGAGATAAAACCCTGGTGCTGTGCCTGTAGGATTATCAAGCACAGTTGCTGTCTCAGGAAACAATGCTTGACGTGCATTACTCTTATCCACCAAAATCCCTAATCGTTGTAATTGACCTTTTATTGTTTGCCAAACATCTTCATGATGTACCAAAGGCTGCTTTACAGCTTGGGCAACTCCATCGCGTGTTTTATCATCTGATGTTGGTCCCAATCCCCCACTGATAATGATAAGATCTTCTTGTCCAAGACAAGAAACAACAGTCTCACTGATTTGCTGTAATTGATCAGCACAAACAAAATGACGTGTGACTTGAATATTTCTCTTGTTCAAGCTTTGGCTTAAATCTTGTAAATTCGTATTCAAATATTGTCCTGAAAGGAGTTCATCACCAACGGTAATGATCGCCGCACGACAAACAAAGACAGGATTCACAAGAGAATTGCGAACAGCTTCAGCCATTTGACGGGTAGAGGCTACACCTCCAAGATCATAGGTAACGGTTTTTCCAGCACGAATAACCTGATCAACACTCTCAGATAATTGTTTTGCTGCATCTTTAAAGCCTAAATGCTCTAAGAGTAAAGCCGTAGTATAAAGCATCGCAGAAGGATTGGCTTTATTTTGTCCAGCAATACGTGGTACGCTTCCATGAACAGGTTCAAAATAAGCAATCTCGCTCCCCACATTCGCATGAGATGCAAGCCCCAATCCCCCCATTATCCCAGAGCCAAGATCAGAGAGAATATTGCCAAACATATTTTCAGCAACAATCACACCAAACCGCTCTGGCTTGGTTGCAATCCACAAAGCAACCGCATCAACATTATGAATATCTGCTTCAATTTCCGGATAGTTTTGCGCAATTTTCTCAAAAATTTCCTGAGCAAACTGACCACTCTCTCGCAGAACATTAGGCTTATCAGCAAAAGTAACTCGCCTAAAGCGATATTTCCTTGCATACGAAAAAGCATATTCAAATAACCGTTCTAAACCAAAGCGTGTTTGCAAACGGACTGTCCACGCAGCTTCCTCAAGCCCATATTTTGTCAAATTTGGATGTTTTAGCCAAACGGCTGTTTCAGGAGAAATACCCCGAAAATCCAATCCAGCATAAAGGCCTTCACTATTTTCTCTGATAACACAAAAATGAAAAGGTTTTCTCGGACCAAAGATGTATCTTACAGGACGTATATTCGCAAACAAACCTAACTTTTGGCGAAGTTGAAGTGCGGGAGAAACATAGACAAGGTTTTTCTCTTTTAAATGCGGAGCAAGTTCTTTTAAAGCCGCTTCTTTTCCTTTACGGGTCACAGCACCAAGTAAAATAGCATCACTCTGAGTAATTTTTTGCCAAGTCGCTTGAGGGATAGGATCTCCTTCCCGTTTCCAACATTCAAAACCAATATCACCATAAGTCAATTCAATCGGCAATTGGAATTGCTCTAAAACCATCAGCGCAGCATCACAAACCTCTGGTCCTATCCCATCACCAGGTAATACAAGAACTTTCTTTTTCATAGTCCCTCCATCCACTCATCAATGACTGCATCCGTCATAGTAGGATTATCCTCCCACAAACGCGTACCAGCACCAGAGATAATCTTATATTCATGGTTCAGATTATGACTTTGTGTCTGATTATTTACCGTTGCAAGTTGCGACTTTTCTCCCACTAAAGCTAAAAACTTCCCCTTGTACTTAACTAACTCATCTCTAGCATCCATCATCAATAAGAGTTTAAAGCCTCTTGTCATGCGTTCAATTGCCACGCTTTTTTGTTCATCAGGAATCTCCAATAAGGCTCTTTTTTTCATAACGCCAGAAGGATGCATAAAACCATTGAGTATTTCCAAAGCCCCCGATAAATCATTATTTTCTAAGGAGGCAAGAATATCTCCAAGGCGCCGTTGCAAAATCTTATCTGGATAGCCAGGCGCATTCACAGCAAGCACAGCTTGAACATTGGGAAGCTGTACTGCCAATATTTGTACCAATGTTCCAGCCATAGAAAATCCCACAAGAACTGCGGGCTCTTTAAAATAGCTTTTAAGTTTTTCTGCCATAAAAGATAAAGTGTCTACAGCAGAATAATTGAGAACATGAGAACTCTTAGGAAAAAGAGAAAGCGTATCCAGCAGAGTGACAGGGAATCCTTTTGATAAGCATAGCTTTGTCAATGGAGAACAAAAAACACCACCATCCCAAATTGGCATTACAGGAGAAAGAATAATAATAGGAAGGCTCATTGATCAATTCCTCCCCTTATTTTTAAACATGCATTAGAGCCAGAAACTTTCCCACCCAATATAATGAAAATATGTTGAAACTCTAGGCTCATATTCTCCCCCCATAATAATCGATTTGTTAAACTCAAACTAAGCTTGTAACAAATTTTAAACCCACTCAATCCAGCAACTTAATAAAAAAAATTCATCTAATGTACAGGTGCCCCATTTGTGTAAAACATCAAAAGCATTTCCGCATAATGCTTTCTTTTTATCATTTACTCAGCTTATTTCTGAAGTCATAAAATGACGCGCTTTTTGAATATAAATGATAAAACCAATCATACAACACACAGCTAATAAAGCTGCCATAGCCCGTGGGCTATGACCAGAGATTTTTCCGATAACCGCTGCACTGAGTGCCGCACTTCCTAATTGCAAAGATCCCATAACACCAGAAGCCGCTCCCGCAGCTTTCGGATGCGATGAAATAGCCAACGCTGTTCCTAACGGCAATAAAAAACCATTGCCAAAAGTAAGAACAGCAATAGCCATAAAACTTGTCACAAGGGGCCATGGGCTTAGATACATTTGCAAAGCAAACAGCACACCACCTATCACAAAAATAATGTACCCTCTGCCCACAGTCTTTTCCATAGACTCGCGTTCAAAAAACCATCGCGCCAAAAGATTTCCCAAAATATAGGGAAACGAGACACCAATATAGCTATAACTAATGTGTATCGGCGATAACCCCAAAGTCGTGAGTAAAAAAGGCGACTCCACAATATAAGCAAAATAGGCAGCGTAAGAAAAACACGGAATAAGTGCATAAAAAATAAATTGTTTATTTCTGAAAACGCCTAAATATGCCTTCATTAATCCTACAGGAGAAAAATGCTGCCGTTTTTGAGGGGGTAGAGTTTCGCTTAGCACAAAACAACATAGCAAAATGGTCAAAAATATAAAAAAGCTTAAAAAGATAAAAGTTGCCTGCCAATGAAAAGCCTGTATCAAAAGTCCACCAATGAAAGGTGCAAGTGCTGGTGACATTCCAATAAAAGGGAAAACAATCAAATAAAGTTTTCCAGCCGCTTTTTTATCCAACAAATCATTGATAATTGCACGACTTAAGACAAGTCCCGCACAAGCACCAAGACCTTGCAAAAAACGTAACACAAGAAAAGCGTGAATATGAACCGTATAAATCACACCAAGTGTCGTAAATAACCACAAGAATAAGCCCAATAGAAGTGTTTTTTTACGCCCAAAATTATCACTCAGCGGCCCATAAATGAGCTGTCCAAGTGCCAATGCCAACAAAAAAACCGCCACTGCACTTTGAATTTGAGATTGTGTCACTTGATAATATTGACGCATATCGCCCAGTGCTGGTAAAAAAATATCGGTAGAAATCAATCCTCCCGTCGATAAACATACGATAAGTACAATGAATGGTAATGTATATTTATGTTTCATCAGGAAAGTCACATTTCTTAAATTTAAAAATATTTAAATTTTACGTTTATAGAAAAATAATAATTTATATTTATAAATATAAAGCTATTTTAACTTTATCCACAGGGAATAAAATAATAAATTTTCTTTATTCTTTTACTTTATTCGAGAATAATTCATTTTGTTGAGACATAAATCCAGTGTATGATCCGCACGCACACACTCAACACATAAATAAATACTTAGTTCTTCACTTTATAATTAATTTTAAAGCATAGCAAACCGCAATTTTAAAACTATACGCAAAAGAAGCTAAAAGATCAAACCTCTCCTTCAGAGATATATTTCCCAATCCGAAATAGCGCATTTTGTTGTATTCATGTTGCCCTATCTTCATCAGCTTTTTTCATTGATATCATCAACAAAAACGCTCCCAAACTCTATCCCTCTCCATGACAACAACATCACTCTTCCGACAACATCTTTTATCAGAATTGGTTTACAACGCTCAAAGAAAAAAGAAGCCACAAACTCCCTTTCCTCAAAACTCCCCACGCAAATAGTTGAGCAAATAAACTTAATAGCCCACTAATATCATAAAGCAAATTGCGCTTCTGTCTCCCCTTAAAATCTAAATTCATCTTGTCCATTTTGTTAGAATTTCATTCTACATAGCCAGCACAAAGTTTATTGCCTAAGCTATTGACAAACATGCTATAATAAAAATTTGATAAATCATTCTGCATCTAATTTAGAAAGCAAGGAGAAGCTAGTAATGAATATAACAGAACTAGCCATGTACCAATTACTTGTACCTATTAAAGTGGAAGGAAAGACATACACAGAAATCACCTTACGCCGCCCGAAATTTAAAGACTTAAAAGCAATACAGAGGAAAGAAGGCGACGAGCAATCAATCGAAATAATCGCATGTCTTTCAGGGTGGTCCTATAATGCCATCAGTAAACTTGGTGTTCTTGACTTTTTAAACATTAAAGACATTTACGGGCCTTTAATAAAAGAATGACTAAAAGAGTTTGATAAAATACTAAACAAAGTAAATGCACCCATAAAAAGTATAATGGATGAATGTATTTTAATCGACAGTAAACCCGAAAAACGCACAAGTAACCTTTATACAAATACATTTGAAACAGAATCCATGACAACTGCAAATGCAAAAGTGAAAACCTGTAGCACCTATGAACCGATTACAGTTCATAATCCCTACGTCATAAAGGTGGAACGCATGACCTTTACAAAATGCACTTTCTTAATACAAGATGGTCCATCGAACCAAATTTATCTCTCAAATCAAAGTGCTCTTACATCGTATAAAAAAACTGCGGGCGAAACTAAAAAACAACCTTTGGAGAGAATCTCGAAACTTTTGGACATTGTCTCAAAACTTGTTAACTTTCCTCTCTGGTTTTGGGAGTTTTTACTCAAAGAACTTAGAAAATTTTTCTAGCATTGTTTTGATATAGAGCAATAAGAGAAGGAAAAACAGCTTAGAACACTAATGTTTCTTCCTTATCTTTTATCTCTCATAGCTTTTTGAATTGAATACTTTTGATATTTATTTTGAATAATTGAAGCATTCTTTTAATTATAAGTACAATATAAAAAACTAAAATTTTAGAAGACGCACTGTTTTTACAAAAAAATGAATAATAAAATAAAGACTCCAGAATTTTACTTTTTACCTTCAAACATAATCAATGATGGAAAAGCGTTTACAAAGTTTTCCTCAAGCAGTATCTGGGACATTACTTGAAAGAAAAGCATTAAGAGAGCTTACTTTTAAGCTAAGGGGGAAAGATTAAACTTCACAACGACATTCAATCTTTTAAACATTGCAGTACAGAACGGGAAAAGAGAGCCATACCCCCATAGACCGTTTACCCCCCCATCAACTAAAATTCTCGATAAACTGGTATTATCAGTTCTAAACTGGAGTCATATAAGAAGAATTTTAAGCAATGATCACCGTCTTGTTTTCGATGTTTTCTGTCCTTTTTGGCGCATATCTATTCACTTTTGGAACATAATTTGCAAAAAGGCATTGTATCTCCAGCATATTCAAGGAGATAAAACATGGAAACTCGCATTCCTGAAAACACACCATTTGAGACGAATTTTCTAGGAGAAACATCTCTAGAAGAAAAATATTCACTCTTTCACACACCCATTTCATGGTCCGCAATCTTTGCGGGACTGGTGACGGCTCTTGCCACCTCAATCTG
>NZ_JBHIRJ010000020.1:0-20351 GCF_042197045.1 Bartonella sp. AA74HLJMH | reverse complement strand
GGTTATGCACCCCATATCTTAAGATTGACCAGTGACATAAGCCGCCCATTTATCCATATAAACACGGCGCTGTTCTAAATAGTCAGTCCGACGATAGGCACGCTCTACTTTACCTCCTACTGTATGACTTAGAATGGTTTCAGCGACCTCATAGGGGGCATCGGTTGTTTCAGCAAGCCAATTGCGTAAACTAGAGCGAAAGCCATGGGGGCAGGCATCAATCTTATTCTCTCTCATATACTTTGCCATACAACTATCAGCAAGGGGACCGCGACCGGTAGCAGAAAAAAAGAAATCATTGCGAGAGAACAAGCGCGCTTGTTTTAAGATTTCTAATGCCTCTGATGATAAGGGCACACGAAATTCTGTTGTAGCATCACGCAAACCTTTCATATTTTCAGCAGGGATAGTCCAGATATCTCCATCAACTTGATCTTTATGAATATGACGCAAAGGATTGGTACGAACCCCTGTCAGAATAAGCAAACGCAAAGCCAATTGTGTTAAGGTTGATGCTTCGCAAAGTGTTTTATAAAAGGTAGGGACATCTCTCCAATCCATAGCTGGTAAATTTTGTGTTTTATGACGTTGTTTACCTAAGAGCGCGCGTGCTTTTTCTGTTGCTTGTAAATCAACATTCAAACCCAAGGCAGCCGCATGTTTGAGACAAAGATTAAGACGGGTAAGAGCTCTATTAGCTGTTCCAGCTTTTGAATGCCAAATAGGGGCAAGAACATTGCGTATCTCTGTTTGTGTAATCTCAGAAACAGGCAGACAGCCTAATTTAGGGAGAATATGTAGGCGTAAAGGTGCAAACCAATTCCCATCTTTACCATCCCCTTTTAACTCAGATTTCCGACTTTCAAAAGTATCTAAAGCAATATCTTTTAAGTAATGAAGATTGCTTATTGCCTCACGCTTTTGTTTATCGCGTTCTTTAATAGGGTCACGACCCTCATGCAAAACAGAACGCCATTGATTTGCTAATTCACGGGCTTTTTTTAAAGAGACATGTCTTAAGGCACCCAAGCCCATTTCGCGACGCCGACCATGAATGGTATAACGATAAAGCCATTGAGCACCACCATCTTTACGCTTATGGAGAAGCAAGCCGGCACCATCATTATATTTGCCAGCCCCCAATGTTGCGACAGCCCTTGCATTAAGACGATTCATAAGAACCATTTTTACTCCTTTCTTGTACAATTTTTACCCACACACCAGCCCCGCTTTTGACGTGCAAGGGAATGGTTTTGATTGATTCAAGATAAGCAGGTTTGAAATGAGAGAATCTTACGTTATTCGAGACTCTCAATCAATATGCAAAACAGTGAATTATCATTATAAATCAATTTGTTGCCGTAAGCTATGACCCACGTTTTACGGGGGAATTCTTTCACTTGCGTATGAAAGTCAAGCGTGTTCTCCGTGATGATCAACAAATTGAACAGATCAATCAAGTTGTTGAAGCCTTTTTAGCAGAGATAGAACGAGAGATGCAACAACTCTCAACAAAAGCTGCTTAACCTTATGGGGGTGTTTTGTTCCCCGCATATCTACAAGCATCCCCACCCTTCTTAACACTTTCAAGTAATGCGTGATTCACGCCACACGTGAATTGCATCTCAATGTAAGGAGAAAAGATATGGCACCTCGTCCAGCTGCTATAACGCAACCAGCCATTGCACGCGCTTTAAGAGAAGCTAAAAAACAAGGATGTGAACTCGTAGAAATCAAACCTACAGGGGAACTGCTTATCTATCTTAAAGCAGATATTCCAATACCAAATTCAGTTAGCCACCCAGACAAACTTTTAGATTTGTCAAAGAATGAATATTACGAAACCGCACTCTCTAAGATGTAAAATACCATGCCTAAACCACGTCCTCCTCATCTCGTTAAACAAATTACTCAACATGGCAAAATTGTATGGTATGTACGTATTGGTCATGGACCACGTATTAGAATACGCGGTACCTATGGAACGCAAGAGTTTGTTGACAACTACAAAAGCGCACTTGCCGAGTTACAAGGGCTTATACTTCCTAAATCAAAAACCGGTAAACTTGTTGAAGGGTCATTTGCATGGCTACTTAAACAATACTTTAACAGCTCTAATTGGCATAGCTACACTAAAGCTACAAAAAAACAAAAAGAACTCATCCTTATGAAGGTATGTGATAGCATAGGAAACATTCCATACAAAGCAATTGAAAAGAAACATATCATAGCCGGCGTTGAACGACGCAAAGAAACACCAGCAATGGCTAGAAACTTTCTGAAAGCCCTTAATGGGCTTTTTAATTGGGCGATTGACCAAGGTCTTTTAGAAAATAATCCAGCCTTAGGTGTTAAAAGACCAGCCCTTCACAACAAAGATGGGTTTGCTGTTTGGACAGAAGAAGATGTTGAGAAATATTATCAAAGATGGTCCCATGGCACCCATGAACGCGTTTGGATTGATGTCCTTTTGTATACGGGTTTGCATCGTGGTGATGCGGTCCGCATTGGCTGGAAAGATGTAAAGAATAATATCATTCATCTCAAAACAGAGAAAAGTAAATTCCAAACAGATGTCTTTCTACCTATTTTACCGGAATTAGCCAAAACGCTTGAAACTGGTCCTATTGGAGAAGAAACATTCATCTGTAGTAAAGTGAATCAAAAATTCACCAAAGAAAGCTTTGGGAATGCATTTAGAGACGCTTGTAATGCGGCTGGAATTAAAAAATCGGCGCATGGATTAAGAAAATTAGTCGCAACACGCGCAGCTAATTCTGGAACAACAGTATCACAACTCAAAGCAATTTTTGGCTGGACAAATGATGCTATGGTATCTCTTTACACAAAGAGCGCAGATCGTAAAAAACTCGCTCTTGAAGCCATAAAAAAGCTTCAAAAAGATGAGGGATAGAGGCAAAAAAACTCAATAGAATCAAGATTCACCTATTCCCTTATATTAGACATAACTATTTTATTTTACTTGCTTTTTATTTGCCTTGCACGGACACTATTATGAAATGGGCTTGGGTGCTTTGGGAGATGTTTCTTAAAAAAACATATGAATTTTAAACAACAAGCATATTCTTTTTTACGGCATTCTATTTTACCCGAAGAACGTACCTATGAAAAGGACGACTAAACAAAAGCATGAAGCAATCTACAGGTTATAATGACCAAATATTCAAGCTTTATTCTGCATCGCCTAACTCAGCATCAAGAAACTGATGCAAATCTACAATGTAATAACGTTGTAATGCATTATCTACACTGCTTTGTGCTTTTGCCTGCCATGCTTCTTGAGCGGATTGATAATCTGAGAAAATACCAACCACATCTAACTCATCAGGATTCTTAAATTGATTACTGTTAAGATTTTTTAATTCCCCACCAAATACAAGATGTAAATATTGTTTTTTTTCTTTGGTTTCAGTCATATGTGCCTCCATATCATTTAGATTATCTTAGCGCGCTTTTACGTGATTAAACTAACTTTGTTTGACGAACAACATCTATCATATCTTGACAGCAATTATTTTTACCAGCAATTAAAAGTCCATACTGGTAAGGTTCAATTCCATAAGATAGTAAAGGGGCATCAAGCGATAAAAAACACCCTCCACACTCCTGCAAAATAAGATCAGCAGCGGCAATATCCCATTCATGACAATTTGGACGAACTAATACGATATCAATTTCATCTTGAGCAACAAGAACAATACGATAAGCAAGAGAAGGAAGATAATGGTAAAGACTGACTTGATTGAGAAAATCATCTGGTAATTTTTGTGCGAGCGATTTATCAAGTGAAATTTTATATTTTCGATGAACCTCAAAGGCTAAACGAGGAAGTTTTATCCCATTTAATGTTGCCCCTCCACCTGTTACAGCTGTATAAACATCTCCTTGAGCCGGACATTGTAGAACGCCCACAATAGGACGCCCATTCTCAATAATGGCAACCGAAATACACCAATAAGGATTGCCAGAAAGAAAACCACGCGTTCCATCAATAGGATCAACAACAAAAGAGCGCTCATAATAATCTTGTTTTTCTCGATTATCTTTTGTTTCTTCTGAAATCCATCCATAATTTGGACGAGCTCCAAGAAGCCTCTCTTTCAAGAAATGATCAACAGCAAAATCTGCTTCACTAACCGGGGAATTACCTTCTTTAATCCAGACATCCAACGTGCATCCAAAATACCGCATTGCTAAATCTCCTGCCTCTCGACAAACATCACGCAAAAGATTTAAATCAGAAGAATGATGCGTGTTATTTTCCTGCAAGTGTCATCCCTTCAATTAACAATGTTGGAGCAGCTGTACTATAACGCCGATCAATATCATTGGCAGGTGTTAAATGTGCTAACATATGAAGCAAATCAGAACCTAGCGTTACTTCACTTACCGGATAAGCAATTTCACCATTTTCAATCCAAAAACCGGAAGCCCCACGACTATACTGACCAGTAATAAAATCAATGCCATGACCGAATAATTCGGTCACATAAAATCCATTTCGCAAATCTTTTATCATATCGCAAGGTGATACTAAACCCGGTTCAATAGCAAAATTTGTACTGGTCGGCTGCACTAATGATGCCGAACGCATACCGTGTCCATTTGTTTTAAGTCCCAATTCACGTGCTGTAGATGATGAAAGAAGCCAATTTTTTAAAATACCATTTTCAATAATATTGAGTGTTTGCCCCTCTACCCCTTCTCCATCAAAAGGATGAGAAGCATTTCCACGTAATCGCAAAGGTTGATCGGTTACATTAACATTAGGCTTCATCACTTCCTTGCCTAGGAAATTCTGTAAAAGACTCGTTTTTCGAGCCACAGAGGCTCCATTGACCATAGATGCGATATGCCCTGCAATTCCACGAGCCGTACGCGGATTAAAAATAACATCAACGCTCCCAGTCGCCGCACGAACTGCACCCAAACGTCGAACAGCACCAAGCCCTGCATTCTTTCCCACAGTTTCTGCTGCCTCTAAATCAGAAAAATGTAAGGCTGTTGTATAATCATAATCCCGCTCCATCTGTGTTCCTTCACCTGCAAGAGCACTACAAGAACGTGAAAAACAACTTGAGCGATAGGCTCCACAAAAACCATCGCTGGTCACAAGAATAAACCCACTACGGCCATAAGCTGTTGCAGCGCCACCAGAATTGCTTACACCTTTAACATCAAGAGCTGCTGCCTCCGTTTTTAAAGCATCTTCTGTTAAAAAATGACTGCTGGGTACAAAATCATCAAAAAGATCAAGATCTTTAGGATACTTAACCAAACACTCTTTATCTGCCAAACCTTCAAATAAACTATCGGGAGAAGCTTTAGCCATCGCAACAGCACGTTCCGCAAGTTCTTGCGGATAAGATCCTAAATTAGCAGAAACACTTGCTACTTTTTTTCCAACAAAAACCCTTAGAGTAAAATCATTGCTCTCTGCTGCTTCTGTCGATTCGACTTTCCCAAAACGAACTGATACACTGGTAGAATGAGCATGAACAATAACAGCATCAGCAGCATCTGCTCCAGAACGCTTTGCTGCTTCAACCAGCGAAACAGCTTTCTCAATCTGGTTTTTGTCAGTCATTATAGACTCCCTAAAATATTTTATTATTTACATTGATAAGCATTCTGACAAATTTATACAAATCAGAATATAACTCTTGTGTATTGATTCATAAGATTATGCACATTCATGCATTCTTTTTCTTTTAATGCATTAAATCATTTCCCTTTTAGCTTCTTTATGAAAAAACGTAATATGCCGTAAAATCTCTTTAGTTTCAAGATTTCTCATGGGCCCTTATCATTTTAGGAGCCAAATCTCCACTGACAATCAAATCAACAGAACAATTGGCAATTAACAAAAGTCTTAGCTATAACACTTGAATTTAAGCCAAAATCCTCAAAAATTCGAAAAGTATAAAATGACTTAAGTCACAAGCCTTATGTCCTCTGGATAGTCAAATAACTTCCTTCATTCCTATAGCATTCTTTAATTTCCAAGCAAGAATCAAGAAAATGCCTTATATTTGTGTATACTTCTTTGCTTCTATAAACTCTCTCATAATAAGATGGCAATCTTGTAAACAAAAAAATATAAACGGAATAAAAAATTTTTCTTGCGTTATTGCTTCAACAAAATGAGCAGTCATACGCTTCTTTATTCTCATAGGCGTGATATTACAAATAACTCATTTTTTATATTTATCAGAAATAAGTTATAATCATAATATTCTCTCTCGTTTCTAATGCGTCTAATCAAGAGCATCTCATCTTTTTTTATGCCTCATCCTTAATCGGTTACTTTGTTATTAAACAGATATAACTTAATAGACTTCTTTTTCCTGAAACAAAAATTCCAAAATACTGGATAGATTTTGATTTAAGAACTACACTCCTTCCTCTTTTCCTTCCATTAAAAAATAAAGAAGCGTAATATTGTTATAAAACGATAATCAATAAAACTTTTATATAAAACTCAATGTTGTATCTATTGTTCAATTCAATCTACAATAAGCATATTCTTCCAATTAATTTGGGCAAGTTTATCGCTCATAATTGTTTTAATAGATACAAAAATATTTGCAGAAACTGGGATATCTGTGCGCATTTTAAAAAATCGCTTTTTAAACATTTAAACCAAATACATACAACGATACGAGATTAATTTTTACGAAAATTAAGGGAGGTTTTATTTTATCATCTAGAGCCTTTTAGAACTGCACTCTCTAGAAAAGTAATCAAGAAATTATCTTGTAATCTTTCAATAAAATTAACAGTTTGATTTATACTTATAATTTATTGTTTTGTAATTTGTATAAAAAAGCCTAATATCATAAAATTCTCTCTGTTTCGAACCTATTCATGTTGAGTCAATCACAACTATTTGCGAGCAAATCATAAGTAAGGGGCGTATGAATGAAAACTATTTAAGAAGAAATCAAAATGCCTCTTATGAAGATTTTAAATGCAAAAAATATTGCAACATTAGAAACAGGCAAATATTATGACGATATGGACCTACATCATAAGAGAAGTAATGAACTTCTGAACCTTTCTCATTTTCAATGAAGAAAGCATCTTATAAGCTTTTATATATAAAAAAATTCAATGAATTTCATAAGATCTTTGGTGCAAAATTAATTTTCTCAGATGATTTAACTCGATTTCAACAGCTAACTAAAACCAAATCATAGCTCGCTCATCAATTTGCTATATACTCATAACTGATTTCATTCTAACAAGGCTAAGAGTTCTGTACCTTTTTTAAGGTATTAACTTCTTTATAAATGCATCCTCTTACAAAATGCTTTTGTTTTCAGTAAGAGCACGTCTACTCATTTCAATCATTGCATCCCGAAGATGTAACTTAATTTTTGATCCAATAATCATTCCAAATAAAGGAGCAAGTAAACCAGACATAGTTACAGTATGACGAATTTTGTTATTTGAAGAACCCGATTTTGTTGAACAAATATATTCATGATTAAAACTCATACGTGTAAAAGGAAGTTTAGCATAATCAGAAAAACAAACATTTTTTATAACTTTATCAAGTGTAAAAGTTACTGTAGGTCCCTTTTTAGGTTTCATGCGTCCTATAGCGCCTTCTTTGAAAGGACCAGAAAGTTCTACCCACTCAAGTTCGTGATCCCAAGAAGGCCATGATGCCACATCTTCCCATATAGCCCAAATTTGCTCAGCACTTGCTTCTGTACTAATCTCTTCACTATATATCCAATTAAACACGATAATCTCCCTCTTTTTTACAAATCACTTATCTTTAGTGATAAAGAGTATTATAAAAAAGTACCCTTAAAGCTGCACAACGATAAGATACTTAATACTCTCAGATTTACTTAATATGTAATGATTAAATCAACAAGGGATACTACTAAACTAAACAGACAAATACTCAGGATAAATGAACAATATTTTCAATACTAAACAAAATATCTTTTTTAAATTTATACAATAACAAAAATAGAAGTTACGCATCATATAAGATATAAATGCAAACTGCACAGCTTAAAGCTTTCAACTGCTGATGAAATGTGATGATTAAGGTATAGCAGAAAAAAATTAAACAAAAAAGATCATAACTATTATCGAGGAATATATATCCTATTGGAGAAAAAACATCCTTCTGTAGTAAAGCTAATAAAAATTCATCAATTCCTTTAACATTAGAATCTTTTATTGATTTTCTACTTGACCTTTTAAAAACCATATAAAATGAAGAAAACTGTGTAAAAGCATTTTTTCATCCTATCGGATAAAAACAAGAACTTTCTCAAGATGTAAGCGATCGTAATTTATAGAGACGTATTGCTGTCTCACCATAAAAACGCTCATCGTCTAGATAAAAGACGTTAGGTAAATAAATCATTGTATCTTTCTTTTCTTCAAGTATGAAGAGTGTATCAGCTTTTGCCCACCCTCCTCGCAAAGCTTCTACAAAAGCACGTTCACCTAAACAACGGCTATAGGGAGGATCAGCGCAGATAACATCAAATGGCAGCATTGTGCCAATATTGCCAAGTTTGGTCGCATCACGACGCAAAATCCGTCCTATCGACTGTAATTCAAAGGCTTCGATATTTTTTTGAATTACCCCACGCCCCTCAACCGAGTTTTCAACAAAAACAGCAGCCTTTGCTCCACGTGAAAGTGCTTCGATGCCTAAAGCACCAGTCCCAGCAAAAAGATCAAGGATGCGTTTATTGGTCCAAAATTGTTCTTCACGGCTAGAAAGAATATTAAAAAGGCTTTCACGTGTACGATCACTCGTTGGGCGAATCGACTGATTAACAGGCGAAAACAAAACACGCCCAGCAAATTTACCGCCTATGATCCGCACGTGGACCTCCAAATCGCTTCGAAGTTTTTGCAGCGTCCCTATGTGGTTTAGATTTTTTCATAGCACCACCAAACGATTTTACCTTTTTCTTTCTCTCAAAAGAATGCTCATCATGACCACCTTTTATCATTTTCTCTTTATCCTTTAAAAAGCCATCTTTCTTACCAAAGGGATGCGTCTCGTCATAAGATATTTTGCCATGTTTTTGAACAAAACTTTCCCTCTTCTCTTTGTATGACGGATTTTCTTTTAGTTTTTCCTTGCCTCGATGAAATGATTTTCTACCATCCAAATCGCTCTTATGACCATGCGATTTCTCCTCACTATAAGAAGGCTTTCTACGTGCACTTTGCGGACGTGCACCAGGAGCCATCCAAACATTAGCACGGCGAGAACGCGGTAGAAAACGCTCTGCTTTTCCTTCTTCACTTTTCTCCTTCTTTACATTCTCATGAGACTTTGTACTTAATCGTGCGCGACTATGTTCAACAGAACCATCTCTTGGTCGGCGTCGTATTGCCCTTTCACTTGAGAAAACCCAACCATCATTTGCAATAGAAAGATCTTTCTGGCTTTGCTTTTCTGCAACAACTGCAGAATTTGAAAATGGCTTAAGAATAGGAGCATCAAAATCTGCATTGGCTTGCATAATCAAACGCTCCCCCAACTGATCTCGTAACATCCGCCCTTTTAACTCTTGCACGGCTCCTTCTTCTAAATCAGAGAGATGAAATGGACCATAAGATACACGTATTAATCGATTAACTGATAATCCCAATGCCCCTAAAACATTCTTTATTTCACGATTTTTTCCTTCTCGCAAAGCGACAGAAAGCCATACATTCGACCCTTGTTCGCGTTCAATTGATGCTTCAATCGAACCATAAAAAATACCATTAATCGCAATACCATTTTTAAGGTTATCCAACGCGCTCTGCTTGACTCTTCCATGAGCACGGACACGATATTTGCGGACCCACCCCGTTACAGGAAGCTCTAATACACGCGCTAAGCCACCATCATTGGTTAAAAGCAAAAGCCCTTCCGTGTTAATGTCAAGCCTTCCAACAGAAAGAACACGCGGCATTCCTTTTGGTAAATTACTAAAAACTGTAGGTCTGCCTTCAGGATCACGGTTCGTGGTGACAAGACCTGCTGGCTTATGGTAAAGCCATAAACGCGTTCGTTCTATAGGAGGTAAAGGTTTGCCATCAACTTTAATAACATCAGAGCGGCTAACATTAAAAGCAGGCGTTGTCACGACTTTACCATTCACAGAAATACGACCTGCAACAATCATCATTTCTGCATCTCGACGCGAAGCAATACCAGCACGCGCTAACCTTTTAGCAATTCGTTCACTCTCATTATTTTCATTCATTTGCGTTTCAAACCAATCTTTGCAAGTATGTTCAGAAAATTATTCACATGCACCATACCGCTTATCCTGAAAAAGGAAGTAGCATAATCATTTATCATTTTCTATCCTTTAACGACAATAATGTATCTGTCGACTTGCAAGTTTGTTTTAAACTCTTAAAAAAATAGAGGTATTCTTTTCATTATAAAAGCGTAATAAATTATTCATTCCATAGCATTCCTTATCGAGATAACCTTTAGATTTTCTATACCTTCAGTAGAAAGAATATTATGACTTTGACGCCCATGGAAATAGCCCTTTTAGAAGCGCAAGAGGCTGCAAAAAAAGATGAAGTTCCCGTAGGTGCTGTCATTACACGTGGAAAAGCTATCATTGCACGCGCTGGTAACTTTATAAAATCTGCATATGACCCTACAGGACACGCAGAAATACGCGCAATCCGTATGGCTTGCGAAACATTGCAAAACGAAAGGCTTCCTGATTGCGATCTTTATGTAACACTTGAACCTTGTGCTATGTGTGCCGCTGCCATTTCATTTGCACGCATACGACGTCTCTATTATGCAACAAATGATCCCAAAGGAGGTGCTATAGAAAATGGCCCACGTTTTTATCAGCAACCAACCTGCCATCACAAACCTGAAATTTATTCTGGTTTCAAGGAAAAAGAAGCAGCTCAATTACTTAAAGACTTTTTTATACAAAAGCGATACTAAAAATAATTCTTCTTCCATAACTTTCACTCTTTAAAAACTATCCTACTTCTCAAAAAAGACTGTTAATTCTTCTGATATATATATATAGCAAAAGCTATTTCGAAGCATTTTTTCTCTCTTTTAATTCTGCATATTGTTTCTATTAGATGATACATTCATTCAAAAGAATAATTCATTATTTTGTATATAAAATATAAAGTCCAAAATATCGTAGATATGCTCTCATTTCAAATTACATTGAAACAGTAAAAATCACTTTCTTGCACATCATAAGCGGAATTATCGTCTGGATAAAGAACGTTTTAGAAAAGACTAAAAATGTCTCTTATGAAAGCTCTCAAATGCAAGAATTATCGCAACATTGGAGTCTGTAAAATAAAATGATGGTATCCACTTTCTCCTTCCTAAGCATAAAGTATTGGAGCACAATAGATTTTACGTTATACTAGCCACATGAGCAATGTTGTAAAATGAGCTTGAGAAATGTTTCGTGTTAAGGAAACGCATAAGGAATCTCTCGATGCTGTTGTCATATTGCTATTTCATGAGAATCCCCCCCTCCTACAGCAGCATTATAACTGCGCGCGAATGAGAGCTTGGTATCATAAGTAATTGGAAAAATACTTTACTTTAAATGTTTTGTCTTTTCCCTATCGACCAATAGGTGCGGTTTTTGCCGGTTGGCGATAACTTAAAGGTGGTTCAGTGAGATAGCGACGGTATTTTGAACTTCCAACTTGTGCTCTCTGACGACGTAAATATTCCTGTCGTTGCTTCGCATTCAACTGTGAAGGATTTTCTGAACCAACGCCATTAACTGACGATCCTTTGTGAGGAAAAGGAGTATTTCCTTGATGCTTCTTCGATGCTGCCATTTCATTGACAGATCTATCTTGTTGTGGTACCGGCAAAAATCTGCGTGAACTAGGGCTTGGTATTACAAGTTTTGGATGAGGTTTCATAACAATCTGGCTGCTGTTATTTGTTGGTGTTAATGAAGTGATATTAGCAACATCTTCAAAAAACTGTATTGAAACTGGTTTATTGGTACCATAGGTAGGAGCGGATAAATTGCATCCCGTTAAAACAAAGCACATCCCTAAAATTCCTATTGGAAATATTTTTATTTCACGTTTTCTCACTGCCTATTCCATTTCCTAGGTGTATGGCTGATTAATATTCCCGTTATTTATGAGAGAACGGTCCATACACAAATTTCCCCCCCTGCAGATAAAACAACGGAATTTTTTTCGTACCACAAAAAACTATATTCATCAATATGAGAAATTTACTTGCATTTCTTTCCTTTGATCTAAAACTTTAAATCTTGCCAAGAATCTGCAATTCCCGCAAAGCAGCTGCATCACGAGCAGATACATCCGGATAAGCTGGATCACTTCCAACATCTTGTGTATAACGCCATGATCGAGCACATTTTTTTCCTAATGCCTTCTCTGGATATACACCAACACCTTCAACATCATTCAAAGTAAAAGCATCAGAAGGTATCGTGTCCTGCGTAATTGTGAGTGCACTGGTAATACAGATCTCCGCCATATCCACATTTTCTAATGCCTCTCGTAAAACCAGATTGGAAATAAAAACAATAGGCGCAGCTTCCAAAGAGGATCCAATACGCTTATTAGCACGTTCAAGCTCTAAAGCACCTGTCACAACTTTACGGACCTGCCGAATTTTTTTCCAACGCTCAGCCAAAGATTGGTTTTGCCATTCTTCTGGTACAGAGCGAAATTGTTCCAAATGCACCGATTGGCTTTCTGGATAACGCTCTAACCAAGCTTCCTCCATAGTAAAAGGCAACATTGGAGCAAGCCATGTGACCATACGCTCAAAAATCTCACGGACAACCTGCAAGGAGGCCTTGCGTTTTTTTGATGAAGGCGCATCACAATAAAGAGAATCCTTGCGGATATCAAAATAAAATGCCGATAACTCAATGATTGAAAAATCCAATAATGCACGCATAATCTTTTTAAAATCAAATTCATCGTAAGCGCGATTAATCAACTGATCAAGTTCAAAAAGCCTATGCAATATAAATTTTTCAAGATCCGGCAGTGCACCATAAGATACTTCTTCTCCATCATCATGTGCTAAAGTTCCTAGCATCCAACGAATTGCATTGCGTAGTTTACGATATGAATCCACATTTGTTTGAAGTATTTTTTTGCCTAAACGCTGATCTTCCCAATAATCGGCTGTCATAACCCAGAGACGAAAAATATCAGCTCCAGATGTTTTAATGATTTCTTGCGGAACAACCGTATTGCCTAAAGATTTAGACATTTTCTTACCATTCTCATCCAAAGTAAAACCGTGTGTGATCACGGACTTATAGGGAGAACAAGCACGCGTACCACAGCTTTCCAAAAGAGAAGATTGGAACCATCCGCGATGTTGATCTGAACCTTCAAAATAAACATCAGCAGGCCATTTCAAATCAGCCCGATCTTCTAACACAAAGCTATGGCTGGCTCCAGAATCAAACCAAACATCCAAAATATCATAAACCTGTACCCAAGGCTCATGTGCACGCTCACCTAAAAAACGTTCACGTGCTCCTTCAGCAAACCATGCATCTGCCCCTTCTGCTTCAAAAGCCCGTAAAATACGCTCGTTCACACCTTCATCTTTTAGAATAACACCATCCTCATTTGCAAAAATACAAATAGGAACACCCCAAGAACGCTGACGAGAAAGAACCCAATCAGGACGATCTTCTATCATAGAAGCTAGGCGGTTTTGTCCAGAAGATGGCACAAAACGCGTTTTTGAAACAGCTTCCAAAGCCCGACTACGTAAAGTTGAACCATCCCCAAAATCTTTATCCATTGAAATAAACCATTGCGGTGTATTGCGAAAAATAACGGGTTTTTTTGAACGCCAACTATGGGGATAGGAATGCTTTAAACGCCCCCGTGCAAACAATCGATCTGCTTTAATTAAAGCATTAATGACCTCTTTATTGGCATCACCCATTTTTCCATTATCATCAATAACACGTGCAGGTCCTCCTTCACGATCTGGTCCTAAACCTGGAACATCTTTCGTATAGAACCCTGCATCATCAACAGGAAACGGTATAGATGAATCAATCCCCGCTTGCTCCAGTAAGGACTTATAATCATTCCAAATTTCAAAGTCCTCACGCCCATGGCTTGGTGCTGTATGGACAAAACCTGTACCAGCACTCTCTGTTACGTGCGAACCATCAAGCAATGGAATTTTATAATTATACCCTCCAGCTAAACCTTTGAGTGGATGAGAAAGAACAAGAGCTTTCAACTCTTCAGAAGAAATAACACGCAAATGCTTCAAAACAAGTTTGGCTTTTTCTCCACAACTCATCGCTAAAGCGTCTGCAAAGAGAAGCTTTTCTCCCACTTGAGGACCAAAATCATTTTCAGCACTTTCAACTTCGTAAATACTATAAGAAATTTGCGAAGAATAACTCACTGCACGATTGCTTGGAATCGTCCACGGTGTTGTTGTCCAAATGACGACATGAGCACCATATAAATCATCAGAATTTGCTTCAAAAACAGGAAACTTAACCCAAAGCACCTCTGATTCATGATCATGATATTCAATCTCAGCCTCTGCCAAAGCCGTACGTTCCACAACAGACCACATCACTGGCTTGGAACCACGATAAATCTGATCTGACATAGCAAATTTTATCAATTCACTGGCAATGCGTGCTTCTGCATGAAAAGCCATTGTAGTATAAGGCGTGTTAAAATCTCCCACAACACCAAGGCGTTTAAATTCTTCACTTTGAATAGTTACCCAATGCTGTGCAAATTCACGGCATTCTTGACGAAACTCGTTAAGAGGTACCTCATCCTTATTTTTTCCTTGTGCTCGATATTTTTCTTCAATTTTCCATTCAATTGGAAGCCCATGGCAATCCCAACCAGGTACATAATTTGCATTAAAACCGCGCATTTGGAATGAACGAACAACCACATCCTTTAGAACTTTGTTTAAAGCATGCCCAATATGAATATGACCATTTGCATAAGGCGGACCATCATGAAGAATATAAAATGGACGATCTTTTGCTTGTTGGCGCAATTGCGCATAAAGCCCCATATCTTCCCAACGCGCCATCAATTCAAGCTCTTTTTGCGGAAGCCCTGCACGCATAGGAAAATTTGTCTGTGGGAGATAAAGAGTTTTTGAATAATCTATTGTTTCATTTTTCACAGCCATTGTGAAATATCCCTGTCCACTTTTACGATTTCATTTTTGCATAACTTCCCTGAACCCTGCAACTCTGGTTTTTATCTATAGGGAAAGCCGAGCTTATCATTCGTATTAAGCAGCGATCAGGAAAATATATCATCACAATCTATGGGCTTTATCATGAAATTCACAAGAAAAGAAACCAAAAAGTGATCTTAAAAAAAATAAAGGCTCCACTGACAGTGGAGCCTCTTAGAAATTTACTCTTTAAAAAATTAGAATTTATAAGCTACACCAACACGGAAATCATTGGTTTTGTAGTTAACTTCAAGTTTTTCCTTTGCAAATTTCTTTTTACCAAAATCAGAGTAACGATATTCTGCACGTACAATCACATTATCTAGAAGCGAGAAATCAACGCCACCACCAAGTGTGTAACCAATCATAGTTTTTGTTTCATCAGCTAAGTTCTTAGAAGAAACGACTCTTCCATCCTCATCCTTAACGGATATTGATACAGTGTCTTGGAATTGTCCATAAGCAATACCACCAGCAAGATAAGGCATAAAGCGATCAGCAGCAAAACCAATACGTACCCGTGTAGCACCACCCCAATTTTGTTTGAAAGTATGACTTAAAGTTTCAACTGCATCCTCTTGATCAAGACCAAGTTCAGAAGCCATCTTTTTTATTTGTTCTATACCATATACACTGGAAGCGTTCTTATCCACCGCTTGTGTACTTTGTGCACCGTGTCCAGACATATTCTGTCCACCATGAGAACGAGAAGCATGTGGATTAGTACCATTCGGATGAGCACCAGAGCTATGCCCACCTGCATGAGGTGCACCATGTGCATTAGCATTTCCACTACCATGGGAAGAACTATGATGACCTCCCTGTTGGGCTCCGCTTGTTCCATTAGAAACTTTTGTTTCTGAACCATTGGATGATCCTGATCTCGCGAGTACAAGTGATGAACTCGGTACTGTTCTTTCTACTACCGATGGTTGTGATACAGATTGTACCGGTGTAGGTGCTTTTACTGCTGGCTGACTTGCTTCTGTTCCTGTTGATGGGGTAGAGAATGTTAGTTTTGTTACAACTGATTTTGCAGGTACCGCCACCGCTGACTGTACTGCTGGTGTGGCTGAGATGGATTGTACTTGTGAAGATCCCGCTAATATAGATGTTGTTTCTGCAGATTTTGCAGACGCATCTGCTCTTTTTGTCTCAACTCTTGATGATTGGTTTCCTGTATCTGATCTTCCTAACGAAAGCTCTGACTGGACCAGTGTTCTTGTCTCTGTGCTGGAGGAGGGTTGTTTAGATGTAGAAACTGTTGCTGTTTCTGCGCCTGTTTGTGGTTTTGTCACTGGCTTAGAGGACCCTCGTTGTCCAGCTAACGATGCTGATGTTGGGTTTGAAACTCCTAATGTTTTTCCTTCCACTTTCACTGTTTCTTTTACTGTTGTAGCATTAGGATTGCCAGTTGTTGCTGTTTTCCCTGATTGGCTTACGCCTGGATTTGGTTGTTGATTTAAATTTTCCCGCGTAGATTGCGCTTGGACAGTTGATTGTATTGGTGTATTTGACGTTAAGGTTCCTGCTACTGGTGACACTGGTGTTCCTGTTGTGGTTACACCTTCTGCGGATCTGCGAGATCTTACGACTGCATTTTCTACTGTAGTGTTATCAGCTGCACCTATGGTAATGGTCTTTGTGTGCTTTTTTCCAGATATCATTAAATCCGTATCGATACCAAAAATAAAGTTGTCACCGAGATCAATATTAGAACCTGCATAAAAACCACCTGCAAAACCTGAAAGTTTAGGAGAGAACTCTTTATCCAGTGGTAAACTCTTTTCTTGACCAACAAGAGCCATATCAGCTTTGCTCGAAAAACCACCAGCTTGGACACCTAAATAAAGACCTGTCCATGAAAAAGTAGGTGCAACAATGGTAGAAGCAGTCGATGATGCTGGCTGATGAGGAATCATAACATCAGCAGCTAGTGCTGTAGACGCTGAAATTAAAGAAAAAATAGACGCTGTTATTAAACGTTTTGTATTCATAAAATCTCTCCAAATATCCAAAATGAAATTCATATAGAGCATCTTTTCTGAAATATCTGTAGCAAAAATGACACACTCACAAAAAAATAAAGAATTTTTGTGCAATAAACAAATTATATCAAATTTTTTAAACAAAAAGCGCGTTGCAATCACCTGTTTTGAAGCCAATGTATGCATGTGTCATAGAGGACAACTCGCATTAGCTCTCACTCAATTGCCTGATTGGAATTATGAAATTAAGCACATCTAAAAAATAAATTTGCATATTTTTAAAAAATGGGAGTGTCCATATGTCACCTAGCACACCCCTACTCATTCCTAACAACTTTTAAGTAATGCATGATTCACGCTACGGGTGGATTGTGCCAAATCAAGGAAATAAATCATGGGGAAAAAATACGAATTGACTGATGAAACAATAGAGTTTGATGGATACATTACGCTTTACCGTATCCATGAATTGAGAGACTTTAGAGATGAAAAGGCAGGTAATCTTGACAGCTTTATAGAGGATGAAGACAGTTTAAGTCATGAAAACGATTGTTGGATTTATAATGATGCCAAGGCGTATTCCTTTACCAATATTTACGATAGCGCTAAGATTTTTGATAACGCACAAGTTGCTTATAATGCACAGATTTTTGGAAACGCAAAAATTTATGATAATTCAGAAGCTTGTAACAAAACTATGACCGCCCAGAACGGCGTCCCTTCAACAAAAGACGACATTCCTTTCTAACACCAAAAAACTAACCTTTTAACACCAGCGTGATTCACGCCACATGTGAATTACATCTAAAATCAAGGCGAACAAACATGGGACACCGTCCACCTACTATTACGCAACCAGCTATTGCTCGTGCTGTACGAGAAGCTAAAAAACAAGGGTGTGAATTAATAGAAATAAAGCCTACAGGTGAACTGCTTATTTATCTTAAAGCAGACATCCCAATACCAAACCAAGCTAGTCTTCCAAAAAAGTTATTAGATTTGTCAACGAATGAAGATTATGAATCTTCACTCTCTAAGATGTGAAGTTGCTATGCCAAAACCACGCCCCCTCATCTTGTCAAAGAAATCACACGCCATGGTAAAATTATATGGTATGTGCGTATTGGTCGTGGTCAACGCATTAGAGTACGTGGAACCTATGGAACGCAAGAGTTTGTTGACAACTACCAAAGTGCGCTTGCTGAATTACAAGGGCTTATACTTCCAAAATCCAAAACCGGTAAACTTGTTGAAAGGTTATTTGCATGGCTACTTAAACAGTATTTTAACAGTATCAATTGGCATAGCTTCTCTAAAGTCACAAAAAGAACTCATCCTGATGAAGGTGTGTGATTCTATAGGTCACATTTCATACCAAGCAATCGAAAAGAAACATATTATAGCCGGTGTTGAACATCGTAAATAAACACTTGGAATGGCTAGAGACTTTCTGAAAGGTCTAAACGGACTTTTTAAATGGGCCATTGAACAGGGTCTTTTGGAAAATAATCCAGCTTTAGGAATCAAAAGACCTCCTCTCAAAAACGAAGACGGATTTCCAGTCAAAACAGAAAAAAGTAAATTCCAAACAGATGTTTTTCTGCCAATTTTGTCTGAACTAGCCAAAACCCTTTAAATTGGTCCTATTGGAGAAGAAACATTCATTTGTGGTCAAGTTAATCAAAAACTCTCCAAAGAAAGCTTTGGCGATACATTTAGATAGGCTTGTAATACAGTAGGCATTAAAAAATCAGCGCGCGCATGGTTTAAGAAAATTAGCAGCAACACGCGCTGCTAATTTCGGTGCAACAGTCTCGCAACTCAAAGCAATTTTTGGCTGGACAGACGACACTATGGCATCTCTTTACACAAAGAGCGCAGACCGTAAAAACTTGCTCTTGAAGCCATAAAAAAGCTTCAAAAAGATGAGGAATAGAAGCAAATAAAACTCAATAGAATCAGAAACAACCTATTCTCTCATATTAGACATAAATATTTTATTTTACACATACTTGTGAATGAAACGGCTTTTAAAACCTTGTCTGTTAAAGTTTATGCTCTTTGCCTCTGCATAATTTAGCGTTTTTAAGTTCTATTCTTGAAAAACTATGCAAGACCTTAACAAACTATTTATTGATCTAAGCGTTCAATAATCTTTTCTTCCATTCAAATTACCTTTTTGCTTATCCTAAAGAAAAAAGCATTATAAATATACCTAATTTTCAGTCATATCTGGAAAAGGTTTTAAACTGTCGATGCAAATCTTATACAACGTTTTATTCAAATAGTGTAAATCAGCCCTTTCCTCCAAGATACCCTTTAGACGCATTAAATATCTGAATATTTTTATTTAAAAAATAAAAATCTTTTAAAGAGCTTTCTTATTGAATTGTACTTATTTAAACTCAATAAAAATTTTGCTTGAATATATATGTCATTCTTACAAATTTATCTCTCATAAACTGTCAAAGCAATAACATTTTCTTTTCGCAGATATGACCGATCTAAATAGAATAAATATCTGGAAAGTTAAAATAATTTAAAAATACACGACCGAAATTTAATATAATTTATCAAACATTTTCAACTGAACATTTCTTATTATTATGAAAACGACCATTAGAACTTAAAAAATATTGCTTTGTAAAAAATTTTTAAACAGGAAAAAAATGATAAATATCATAATTACCTTTCATTTTTCAGAAAAAACTATCATGTTTAAAAATGAAACTCTTAGATAACACACTCAAAGAATTAACTTATGAAGAATTATTTTAATTGAAACTTAAATAGTTTTACAAAGAACGCTTTAAAATGCGTATTAAAATGATTGACCTTTTACAAGAAATTTGTCAAAAAGCATATCTAGTTTGGAGGGGTGGCCGAGCGGTTTAAGGCACCGGTCTTGAAAACCGGCGTGCAGGAGACTGTACCGTGGGTTCGAATCCCACCCCCTCCGCCACAGCACTTTTATGGTGCTATAACTTATTGATTTCATGTGTGTTTTTTCAAGGTGCGTGTAGCTTGCCAGCAGGTTTTGTATATTTTGCCACTAGGTTTTGTACCAATTTATTTTTTTCAAAGAGTTTTTAAGG
>NZ_JBHIRJ010000019.1:0-22225 GCF_042197045.1 Bartonella sp. AA74HLJMH | reverse complement strand
GCAACGTGAAATTGTTGTTGCGTTTATGAGACTTTTAGATGGCTTACATCAAGAAGCGTTAGCAGACTTCAAAGAAACATTAGAAACATTGTGCGAAGCGTGCTTTATAGAGAAATGTTAGAAAATCCTATTCCCTAACTTTTATTTACGTATCCCGTACTTTTAAAAAGATATATAAAATCAATTATCTATATAGATAAAAAGAGGTCTTGTTATTTCTAGCAAATAAGAATAGCATTAATCAGTTAGTTTTTATAAACTTTAAAACATTGCGACAAAAAGAAAAAGTTTGACTCAGTAGATGGAGAATTGCGCTTTTCTCATATTCTAGAGGACGAACCTGAAGTGCTACGCTGGACTGAAGCTATGTCCCAGTTTTCTATAATAGACTACCAAGAAGGCCATACTTACGAACCATATTTTATTGTTGAAACAGAAAAAGCTACATATTTGTGCGAGATAAAGCGTGCTTCATATAAGTGTGATGTCTCTCTTTATTCGTTGAGATATCACTTATTTGTAGCATGAAGAGTAAATTTATTAAAATCATGATGAGAGGGAGATAGGAACTTTATAGGTGTATCATCATAGGATTAAGTCGTTTTGTTGAGAGCTATTTTTATTTCTGCTAAAAGGTTTTTGATATATTTAATTATTATTTCGTAATAGTGGATGTACTTTATTTTTATGTGCAAGAAAGCTGATTGATTGTGTAAAATAGCGTTCAAAAATTACATTATTTTTATCCTGTTAAGGACATTTTTTCTAGTGAGGGTTTTGCAATTGCAATGCTCTTTTTCTCATTCTAAATTTTGGTTAGAAAAAGCGTATATAGGTGTTATTTTAAATTTAAGATATGCATCTTCCATTGTTGGTGTTACTGTTGTAAAAAATGATATTTTATTTGATACGCATAAGGTGTTACCAAGAAGATCGATGTATAGATAAAATTTAGATTGTTACAATATCTTGAAAAAACAATGGGTAAATAATTGATAATTGTGCTACGAAAGTTGTTAGATGGGCGTGTGTCAGCAATTCTTAATAAAAAGGTTTTTCTTGATAGTCGTTTTTTTTCAAAATACTGCTCTTTTTATGCAAATCTTATGTTGGTAAGCTATGCAGTTTTCACGGGAACAGGATAATGCATTGAAGGCTGTTGCCGCGTGGTTGAAGGAAGGGCGTTCTCCTCTTTTTCGCCTTTTTGGCTATGCGGGGACGGGTAAGACGACGCTTGCGCGCTATTTTGCAGAGACAGTTGATGGTTCTGTTCAATTTGCTGCTTTTACAGGGAAGGCGGCGCAGGTTTTGCGTTCTAAAGGTGCAAGCAATGCTTGTACGATTCATTCGCTAATTTATTGTCCACGTGGTGAAGAGGAAGTTTCCGATGAAATAACAGGAAAAAAATCTATTGCTCCAACATTTACGTTAAATCGAAGAAGTGCTGCTGCACAAGCTAAACTCATTATTGTTGATGAGTGCTCGATGGTAGATGAAAAATTGGCCCGTGATTTAATGAGTTTTCGAACGCCAATTCTTGTTCTTGGTGATCCAGGTCAATTGCCTCCTATATCAGGTGGAGGCTTTTTTTCTAATGGGGAACCAGATTTTCTTCTTTCAGAAATTCATCGGCAAGCGCGCGATAATCCGATTATACGTCTTGCTATGGATGTACGTGAAGGACGCGATATTGCTTATGGTGACTATGGAGAAGCGCGCGTTGTGACACGTAAAGAGGTCAATCAACAATTGGTTTTGGATGCTGATCAGGTCTTGGTAGGGGTTAATCGTACACGCCACCTTTATAATCAGCGTTTGCGTGTGTTAAAGGGATTTACAGCAGATTATCCACAAGCGGGAGATAAGCTGGTGTGTTTGCGAAATGATCCGATTAAAGGTTTGTTGAATGGCTCTTTATGGAAGGTGATGACTTCACAGAAGGAGACCGTTAAACCAAGTATTAATCTTCTTGTGAAACCAGAAGAAAGTGAGCGTGGGGTAGCAAAGATTAAACTTTTAAAAGCAGCGTTTGAAAACCCTGATCAAGAAATTTCATGGCAATTAAAAAAGCGATATGATGATTTTGATTATGGGTATGCATTAACGGTTCATAAGGCGCAAGGTTCTCAATGGAATAATGTCGTTTTGTTTGATGAAAGTTTTGCATTTCGTGATATGTATGCGCGCTGGCTTTATACGGGAATTACGCGCGCAGCAGAGCGTTTAACGATTGTTCGATAGAGAAAAATGTGTATATCATCTAAGTTTCAGATGGAAAATGCCTTTTTTCTATCTTGTTACACACTATAAAAAATGGAAATGGGTATGGCGGTAAAACTTTCGGTTAATCTTAATGCTGTTGCTGTTTTGCGTAATCGACGTAATCTTCCGTGGCCAAGTATAACGAATATTGGGCATATAGCGCTTGCTGCTGGAGCAGCAGGTTTGACGGTTCATCCGCGCCCTGATGAAAGGCATATTCGTTTTTCGGATTTGCCAGATATATACTGTTTAATAAAGAACACTTTTCCTACTGCTGAGTTTAATATTGAAGGTTATCCCAGTGATCAATTTTTAGATATCGCTAAAAACTATGCGGATCAGATTACCCTCGTTCCTGATGATCCAGATCAGTCAACGTCTGATCATGGTTGGAATTTTACTCATGATGCAGAATTTTTAGCACCTATTATTCAGAATTTAAAAAACAGAAAGATTCGTGTATCCCTTTTTGCTAATCCTACTGTCGATGGTCTTGATATTGCTAAAGCAATGGGCGCTGATCGTGTGGAATTTTACACGGGACCTTACGGTGGTGCATTTCAGGATAAAAAAAAACAAGATCAAGAGCTCAATAAACTTGTTTTAGCAGCAAGAAGAGCAAAAGAGTTGCAGTTAGGTATAAACGCGGGGCATGATCTGACACTTATGAATCTTCCTGCTCTTGTCAAAAATATTCCTTGGCTTGATGAAGTTTCTATTGGCCATGGGCTCATTGCTGATGCATTAGAGTATGGAATACATGAGACTGTTCAGCGTTTTATTCGGTTATTATCGTAATCTTTTTCTCTCTATAAAAATTGGAAAAGAAATTTTTATAGAGGTTTGCCAATTTATCTTAAAAAACAATTTTATATATGTTGAAATAAATAGCACTATTATCGTGCATTATAAATATTCTATTGTTCCTCTATTTATTGGTTGCTTTCTATCTTTTGTTTTTGAGTGTATGCGATGTTTTTTATTTGTACTATCCATTATGAGGAAGTTTTAAAATCTTCTTATTATAATTTCTTTGAATGGAGAAGAAATAGGGTTTTGAAAGTATTTCCCTTATAAAGGAGTGCGTAGGATTTTAATGGATCAATACACAAATTTTCTTGATATTTGAGCGCATTTTTGGGTTATCTGTAAATAGTATAACGTAAAATCTCCTTATGAATAAGCTTAATGCAATAGGAGCTGTTAAATAGAATGATGATATCGACTTGTAGCTTTATGAAGTAAAGAGAGTGATGTGCAATAAATCTTACACTATTATAGGGAATTCTTGAAAAGGGCTTGAGCATATTAAAATTTTTTTATAAGGCGCCATAAATGGATAACATAATAGCCGTATGGGGGGCTTCTTCGTGTGAGAGGCGTGGATATTAAAGAACGTAAAAAGTAAAAACATCCTCTCTATTATTCTAAAGATATTGTTGTATATGCTTTTGAAGGTTGTATTAAAACAATACTTGTTATTTTGTAATTTTTCTTGCTATCCGTATTGATTTGGTTCATGTTAAAGATTGTATGTTGTATCTTAATTTTTAGAATATAGCGTTTTGTTGCACGATAAAAGAGTAGAATATTAGCTAAATTTTCTTTAGAAATCTTATTTTGTGTAATTATTGTTTTTGTAGAATAGCAGTTGAAGTTTATTTGGGGATCCGTATATGTTTTAGGAATGTTTGGGGACTACAGTTTTTTCTATGCAATATGTAAACTTTAAAATTATTCAATTGCTGTGTTCTTATAAGCGGTGTTTTTTGTCTTTATAAGTGTGTGATGCACTGTAGATAATGTTTCTTATTGAATAAAAATAATCTGAAATCCAGTTTAAATAGAGAAAGAAGGAATTTTTTATGCGTGTTTATTATGATCGTGATGCGGATGTTAATCTCATTAAAGGGAAAAAAGTAGCCATTGTTGGTTATGGTTCTCAAGGGCGTGCGCACGCTTTAAACTTGAAAGATTCTGGTGTTAAAAATGTGCAAATAGCTTTGCGTTCAGGGTCGGAAACAGTAAAAAAAGCCATGGCTGATGGTTTTGAAGTGGTGAGTGTTGCTGAAGCAGCAAAATGGGCAGATCTCATTATGATGGCAACACCAGATGAATTGCAAGCTGATATTTATAAGGAACATATTCATGATCATTTACACGATGGGGCAGCGATTGCTTTTGCGCATGGTTTGAGCATTCATTTTGGCTTGATTGAACCTAAAAAAAACGTTGATATTGTGATGATTGCTCCTAAAGGTCCAGGGCATACAGTTCGTCATGAATACCAACGGGGTTGTGGTGTTCCTTGCTTAATAGCGGTGGCGCAAGATGCTTCAGGGCATGCACATAATGTAGCATTATCTTATGCATGTGGACTTGGTGGTGGACGTGCTGGGGTGATTGAAACAACATTTAAAGAAGAGTGCGAAACTGATCTTTTTGGTGAACAAGCGGTTCTTTGTGGTGGTCTTGTTGAATTGATTCGAGCAGGTTATGAAACATTAACACAAGCAGGTTATGCACCGGAAATGGCTTATTTTGAGTGTTTGCATGAGGTTAAACTGATTGTTGATCTCATGTATGAAGGGGGCATTGCAAATATGAATTATTCGATTTCTAATACAGCTGAATGGGGTGAATATATGTCTGGTCCACGTGTGATTACGGATGAAACCAGAGCAGAAATGAAACGTATATTGAAAGATATTCAAACGGGTAAATTTACATCGAATTGGATTCAAGAATATAAAGCTGGTGCTGCTCATTTTAAAAGTATGCGGCGTTTAAATGATAATCATCCTATTGAAGAAGTGGGTAAAAAACTTCGTTCTATGATGCCTTGGATAAAATCGAATGCTTTGGTTGATAAAGAGCGTAATTGAAGATTCTACAGAGATATTTTGTCAATAGCTTTTATAATTTTATAGATAAATATAAAAAGGGTAACTTTAGTTACCCTTTTTATATGTTTTTTGTAATATAAGCTTTATTTTTTAATTTTTTGCATAATTCTTTTTCCCAAAAAGAAAGTATACAATTCCTAAAAATATGAACCATGCTGGAGTGTATTTTAAAGCTATGGCAGTGTCAGCTTCTAATGACAATAAATAGATAATGAATGCAAAGAAAACAAGAAGCGCCCAACACATAACAACACCTCCTGGCATTTTATAAGGAGAGACAGTATGCTGGAGAGGACGATTGCGGCGATAGACGATATAGCTGATCAAAATGATAGACCATACAAATATAAACAAAGTTGCGGCAATTGTCGTAACAATTGTAAAAGCAGCTATGAGTGTTTGAGATAACGATACAACGGCATAACCAAATAAGATGCATATACATGAAAAGAATAATGCGTTGGCTGGAACGTGGTTACGAGAAAGTTTTCCTAAAAATTTAGGAGCACCTTTTTGTGTTGCTAGCCCATATATCATACGGCTGGTAGAAAAAATTCCACTATTTGCTGAAGATGCGGCAGCTGTGAGGACAACAAAGTTCATCAAACCTGCAGCAGTTGGGATACCAATAAGTGCATACATTGTTACAAATGGGCTTTTTTCTGGACTGATTTGATCCCACGGCGTCACAGACATAATCACAAGAAGAGAGAATATATAAAAGAATACAATGCGGATTGGTATTGAATTAACAGCCTGTGGTAAAGCTTTTTGAGGCTCTTTTACTTCAGCAGCAGCTGTTCCAGCGAGTTCAATGCCAACAAAAGCAAAAATAACAATTTGAAATCCAGCAAAAAAGCCTGTAATTCCTCGCGGAAAAATATTCCCACCGTTCCATATATGGCTAAGAGAAGCAACCGTACCGTTTGGAGAGACAAAACCGGTAAAGATCATATAAAATCCTACAACGATTAGAACTAGAATTGCTACGATTTTGATAAAACCAAACCAAAACTCAAGTTCGCCAAATAGTTTTACGGCGACGAGGTTAAGAATTAAAAAGGACATAAGACCAATTATAACAGGAATCCACGGATTGAGCTCAGGCCACCAAAAGTGTGTATAAGTGACAATAGCAATAATTTCAGCAGTTCCAGTGACAATCCAACACAACCAATATGTCCAGCCGATAAAGAATCCGGCACATGGCCCTAGAAGATCGGTTGAGAAGTCAATAAAAGATCGGTATTGTGTATTAGAAAGCAATAACTCTCCCATAGCACGCATGACAAAGTATAGAGCACAACCAATAATTGCATAAACGAGTAGAATTGAGGGGCCTGCTACACTGATTGTTTTTCCTGATCCCATGAAGAGACCTGTTCCAATCGCTCCACCAAGGGCTATAAGTTGTATGTGTCGGTTATGTAGTCCACGTTGCAATTTCTTCTTAGGTTTTTTTTCTAAATTTTGTTTTTTCATTTTTGGGGAGTTCTCCTTAGTTATTTTTTAATAAAAATTACCCTAAAAAAGGTAATTCCTTCTATCGGAACACGCTATGGTTAAGGAGTAAAGGAATTTTTTTCTATGACTATATGTGAATAAAGCAAAAACATTATTAATTAATGGAATAATTATTTTCTTTATAAGAAACAAAAGATAAATTGTATTATATTTTTTTTGATTTTTTATGTTTTATACATAATTAATATATATAATATATAATATAATTTATATTATATATTATTATTATATGTATATAAATAATAATATATATTTATGTATATTTGTTTATAGTAATTTTTATATAAATATCTTTATATTTAAAATTATTTATTTATAGATATTGTTGTCTATATAAAAATATAAATAAAATTGTAAATTTATTAAATATAAAACTTTTTTATATAAATAAAATAAGTTTAAATAGTTAAACTATTATTTAAAACATTAAAAAATATATTTAAAATTTACATTTAAGCATTAATATTTAAAATTTATTACAAATAGAAAAATATTTTCATAGAATCTTTTTTTATTGCAGATAGCTATTAAGATATATTCTGTTTAGAGCTATATTTTTAATTTTGATAAAAAATTGAATATAATTTTTTTGGGGGGGGGGGAGTTTTAGATAAAATCTCATGTTTTATTAGTAAACAATGTCAGTGAAGTTTATAGAGAGTTCTTTACAGAATAGCTCGTTCTTATCCTATTATACAGTAAAATACTGTTGTGTAGAGTAGTGATATAAAGCATATAACATTTTACACATTAAGTATTTTTAGAATGGGTGGTGAGTGTTCAGGGTAGGGCTAGCCCATAGAGCCTTATGTAGGTGAACCATATAAATGATCAGCAGCATTCCCCCTTAATAAGCTGGATTGTTTACAAACCGGTGCCGGTAGGAATCGTCGTTTTTTGATGTTTGGGGAGGAGGTTAAGTAGAAAAAGGGTAACTAAAATTACCCTTTTTTGAGATGTTTTTATGTATAGACTTTATTTGTTACCTTGAGTTATTTTTTTCTTTACAAACATAAAATACATTATACCTAAGAAAACAAACCAGAATATACTATATTTTAAGGCTAGTAGAGTATCAGCTTCTAATGTCAACAAATAGAGCATGAAAACAAAGAAAACTAAAATTATCCCACACATGATAACACCTCCTGGCATTTTATAAATGGATTCAGCGTGTAGATGAGGGCGATTGCGACGATACACAATATAGCTAATCAAAATTACAGACCATACGAATAAAAATGCAATAGCTGAAATGCTTGTCACAATTGTAAAAGCACTTATGAGGCTTGGAGAGAGTGAGGCAATTGTATACCCTATTAAAATACATAAACAGGAAAAGAATAGAGCATTGGCTGGAACATGGTATCTGGAAAGTTTACCTAAAATTGGAGGGGCACCTTTTTGTGTTGCAAGTCCATATATCATACGGCTGGTAGAAAAAATACCACTATTTGCTGAAGAGGCAGCTGAGGTAATAACGACAAAGTTTACCAAGCCAGCAGCTATCGGAATGCCTGCAAGCCAAAACATCGAGACAAAGGGGCTTTTATCTGGAACAATTTGATCCCAAGGTGTGACAGACATAATTACAGCGAGAGAAAAAATGTAAAAGAGTACAATACGGATCGGTATTGCATTAATTGCTTTGGGGAGAACTTTTTTAGGTTCTTTTACTTCAGCAGCGGTTGTTCCAGCAATTTCTATACCAACAAAAGAAAAAATGGCAATTTGAAATCCAGCAAAAAAACCTGTCATTCCTCGCGGAAAGATATTGCCATCGTTCCATACGTGATTGAGAGAAGCAACCGTACCATTGGGAGAGGTAAAGCCCGTAACGATCATATAAAATCCCACAACAATTAATGCTAAAATTGCGACGACTTTGATAAGACCAAACCAGAATTCAAGTTCACCGAATAGTTTCACGGCAAAGAGGTTAAAGATTAAAAAGACACTAATGCAGGTAAAAACGGTAAACCATGGATTGAGTGTTGGCCACCAAAAGTTCATATAAGTGATGATGGCAATAATGTCAGCAGCTCCAGTTACAACCCAGCTCAACCAATAGCTCCAGCCAACAAAGAAAGCGATTCCCGGTCCTAGCATATCGGTTGAAAAATCAATAAGAGATCGGTATTGTGAATTAGAAAGCAACAATTCTCCCATAGCACGCATGACAAAGTATAGAGCAAAACCGATAATAGCATAAACGAGTATGATGGAAGGACCTGCTACACTAATTGTTTTTCCTGCCCCCATGAAGAGACCTGTTCCAATAGCACCACCAATGGCTATAAGTTGTACATGTCGGTTGTGTAGTCCACGCTGTAACTTATTCTGAGAATTATCTTTTAAATTTTGTTTGTAGCTCATTTTTTGGGGGTTCCCTTTAATTATTTTGAGATTAAATTACACTAAAAAAGCATTATTTTGTATCGAAGCATGATATAAATGAGGTGTAAAGGAAAAAAACGTTTTTTATGATTTTGTGTGGATAAAGAAAAGAATATGTTTTAGGAATATGGTTTTGAAAAAAGAGAATGTTTTCCTCTTAAATAACGTAACAGATATTTGAATGGGGAGCTTTTTATTGTTATGAATAACAAATTAATTGTTCATTAAAAGACGTGGGGCTTTTAAAATTATTTCAGAAAGTTGTCAGGAGTTTTTATAATTTTTTGAAACTTATTATTTGTAATCAGTGCATTATTTATTATTATTCATAATGGTGAGAGTTTACTTTTTGCTCAAATAGCACTCGAGAGTTCTCATCTTAGTTTAAGAAACAATTTTTAATGGAAAATTAAAATGATTTTTAAATCATTTTTTTGTTTGTATGGTGCTATCATAAATCAAAAAGTTACTTTTGTTTCATAAACGAAAAGAGGAATATCATAGCTTATTTTTTTTAAAGTGATGAATAAGGATTTTGTTTAGATATTGGTAACATTTTATAAAATATTGCGAGAAACTCACATTGTTTACACAAACGTCCTTGAGAGTATGATAAAGAAATGCAACGTAATTCAGTTATATGAAGAAAAAAAGAACTGGGGATTGTATAAGCTCTGTTAGAGATTGAGCTATTCATAGTGAGAGACAGAATCAGGAAAAGATTGCTCTATTAACTTTACAATTTGTTATCAAAGATAAAACTGTTCCTGTCGCAATGTTAATCGAGCCTTTTACCCGCTGCTTTTTTAAGGCGGTACTGGCAAATGATATAAAAATGGTAATTAAAGTAAACCATGCAAAGATGTTGAAAGAATGTATTGTGACAAGTTCAAAACCTTTTTTAATGCTACCTCCAGAAGCTAAGAATTTTGGAAAAGCTGCTATGTAAAATATAGATACTTTGGGGTTTAGTATTTGTGTCAGAAAACCGTCCATATAGCTGGTTAAAAGCTTTGTTTCACTCGTAGCATGCTTTTCATTCGTTGAACTTCTTTCTTTTGAATTTAAGCTGTGTATTCCAGATTTAATTGATTTAAAGCCCATGTATAATAAATAGCTGCCACCCATGAGTTTTACTAAAAAAAACAGCGTTTTGTTGTTGAGAATGAGCGCTGATACACCTAGGTGTGGAAAATGCCCCATGCACATATGTTGCTGTACACAATCCTAAAACGTTTACAAATGCGTTCTTTCTTCCCAATCTCGTTGCATTATCGATGATAAGGGCCATATTCGGCCCCGGTGAGATGACTAAAAAAAATGAAACAATGAAAAAGGTCAGTATTTGATGATTCATTTTACTTTTAGCTCTGAAATTAATTGATTTTCGAGATACAATTCTATTCTGTCAAACTGAGAAAGTTTTCCGACACCCTGTGGAGTGCCTGTGTATATGAGATCACCACATCTTAGCTGAATGTAGTGACTTAAAAATGAGATTATCTTCTCAAAGTTAAAGATCATATTTTTCGTATTGCCAACTTGTCTTGTTTCGCCATTTAACTTCATTGCAAAGGTTATTGGGTTGTTTATTTTTTCCTTGTTTATGAAGTCAGAGACGTATGCGGCGCCTTTAAATCCTTTCGATAAAAGCCAAGGAAGCTTTTTTTCTTTCAGTTTTGTTTGCAAATCCCGCGCTGTGAGATCAAGACCTATTGCTACGGCATCATAGCATTCTTCTGCTTCTTCCTCCATGATCATGAAAGCGTCCTTTGAGATTTTGAGTACAATTTCGGTTTCAAAATGTATTTCTTTGGAAAAATTAGGGAGATAAATTTCATTGCCTAAAACGAGTGAACTTTTTGGCTTGCTAAAGATAACGGGTTCATCTTCAACAACATTACCTAGTTCATGAACATGTCCAACATAATTGTATCCAACACAGTAGATGTCATTTATCATGGGAGCCCTCCAAGTTTTTCATTTTCTCTTTGTATAGGCAAGAGAAAACTTTGCAAACAACATTTTTTCTTGTATCGCGTTTTGCATTTTCTGGAAAAGAAGCATTATGTGGGTTAATGACTAACCACGATGACAGCCCTTCGCATTATCCTCTTTTGAAGAGTGCTCAATCTTATAGTCTTTGAGATTATTTTCATTTTGATTGCTAATCTCCTGAAATTACTTTATTACTTAAAGAGTGATTTTGCTCGTCTACGCAGCGATTAGTAGGGTCTGAAAGCCCTAAAGTTCGATCATAAATGAGCCCACTCTGTGGGTGTCTCGGAATTATGGGATATTTTTCTATGTCTAGGTGCTATGAGCACTAAAAGTAAAAATCTGGTTCGTATTCAATACTTTCAGGCTCTCGGAATACTAATGCGAGGGTGCTCGCAACCGGCGGGGGACTTGAAAGTGAAAAGCAAAAAGCCACATTTTAACGACATTTCTATAGGCAAAAAATCGCTTTCAAAGAAAAATGCTGGGAATGTCGTAAAAGCAATTAGGGCACCAATTAGGGATAACTTTTCAACAAATCCAAAAGTATGAGAAAGTCTGTGATGGTTAAAAAGAAGCAGACCGTGGCAAACTTATTATGGCATTTGGAACGGAGAAGATTTTTACCAGCTTTAAGATAGCACAACAAATAGCCGGAATTGGAGAGCGTGTTTTGTTTCTCGTGCCTTCTCTGGCTTTGATGTCACAAACGATAAGAGAATGGACACGCTATACAGAAGTACTGTTTCATTCCTTTGTGGTGTATTCTGATACATAAGTTGGCAAGCGTCGTAAAACAAAGATGCTGTTGTCGAACTCGATGTCTCAGATCTTGGTTCTATCAGCTACCAACTGATGCTTAAAAGCTTTGAAAAAAAGCAAATAAAGTACTAGTAAATGCAATGATTGTGGTGTTTGCTACTTACCAATCAATCCAAGTGATTGCGGATGCGCAAAAGAAATACGGTTTACCAGAATTTGATCTGATTATTTGTGAAGCAGCACAGGCTAAGGCAATAAGGTAAAACCTTTGGTTGTAGAAGCCAAGGAAGTAGCCGAGATTGCGAAGACAACAGCGGAAGAAGCGAAGAGTGTTGCGGAGCAAGCAAAAGAAGAAGCTGATACGACGAAGCAAGGGCTTGGAGAGGTCAAGAGTTTATTAGACACGGTGACAGCAACGACAAATTCTGCGAATACAGCCGCCTCTGAGGCAAAAGTGTTAGCGGAAGAAGCGAAGAGTGCATTGACAGAAGTTCAAGAGAAGGCACAGAGGAACAGTGACAGTCTTTCTGAACTTCAAAGTAAGGTAGGTTCTCTTTCCACTAATTTTTTAGAGAATGTGCGTTTTCATCAACCTGACAGAATTATGGAAGCGGATTCACACAATAGAAAAGGTCTTGTGATCAATGAAGGGGCGTGTTTTCGCTTTTATCGTGATGGTGAGAATGGGGATAGGTCCATCTTTTACCGCATTCCAGGGCGTGGAAGGATGACTTTTGACGAATATCTTGAAGCAGGAAAGGATTATTATGTATATATCTCATCTTAAAAGATCAGACGAATGAGCTATCCTTTGAACTTTCGCAAAATCCGACGGCTCCTGATGGCTATACAGAGGATAATTCTGAAAAGATCGGTGGATTTCATACGCTATGTGCGGATGTTGGTGAGATCAAAGGCCATCTCTTAATCGGTCATATAAAATATAATACTAAAAAATGCAATAAAGTCAATAGTTTGAGTGTAATTATTTTATAAGAATCCACACTTTTATGCATGATTCATTTAACTATTTTTATATAAGATTGCCATGTATGAATAGACCATAAAAAGCAAATCATCATGTAAATGTTATAACGCATGTGTCATTCAAATGAAAAGCAGATATCATTCATAACAGTTTATAAATTTATGATACGTTTTTATCACAGCACAAATTACATTGTTTTAAAATTTAATTGTTTGGAATTATCGATAACATACGTTTAAAGATTGGATTGTTATCACATGATAAAAACATAAAATTACACTTCTCAAAATTGAGAAGCGTAAAATAGAGAGCTGTTATAACAGCATCATCATAACACCGAACATTTTAAAGATTGCATAAAAGGATTTAAAGACAAGATCGCTTTTAAAAACGCTTTCTAAAAATTTAGAAACGATAAGTAAGCAGCATAAATATAGTATCATCACAACAGCTATGCTAATTTTTAAAAACGAAACTGTATTCGCTTCCACAAAAAAATGGAAACGAACAATGCCATAGCAGTAGAATACTATCTACTTAGATATGGTACTAAAAAACGTTTTAAAAGTTACCGTTTAAAAGCACAGAGCCAAATATGGACTGAGTGATTTACTCACCCCAAAATTGGGGGCAGCTATTGAGACAAAGATAAGCAAGCAAAATTCAAAAATATTTTAACATCATAAGGCATGGGATTTTACTTAATTTTGCTAGCCAAATATAGAGCGATTAATTTGCAAAGAAGTTACATTTGAGTGCAAAATGAAAATACGCTTATGAAAGCTTTTCTAAATGCATGTTTAAACGTTTGAAACTGATGTTTATAACAGTTTTTAAAGCCTTGCGTTTGATAAAATCGGTTGTTTATTGTCTTATGAGAGATTGTTTTGAAAACCAACGCTCGTAAATGTAAAAAGCGGGTTTTGATAAAGCTACCAAGCATTTTGATAATGTGCTTTATTTTTTTAAGATAAAGACGTTATGATTGATACGTTTGATAGCCATAAAAGCGTTTATAGGCTCTGTAATTCAAATGAGTGATTAAAGATCATACGCAACATTTACATTCCTTTTGATAAGTTTTCATATCTCTCATAGAGCACTTGCAATATGATACGTTTTGTATATATACACTCATTACTCCATTGTGGATGATTCATTTTAATCAATAAGAAACGCTATTTGAAAGCCGCATCATATCACTTGGCACGGCTTTCTTTTATTTTACTCTCTCTTTTATGATATGTTTATAGCAATGCATTTTATATGCGTTTATACACCATAAAAAGGCACGCCCCCCATATCTATTTTTATTCTGTTTTATCAGTTATATTGACAACATTATCGTTTTCATAAACCCTAGCATTGCCATAAACCCTTGCATTTTCATAAACGTGACCATTTTTAAACACAAGAGCCTCATCATAGACCCAGCAATTGCCCTCATGAGAGAGGTTATTTTCCTTTTCAATAAAGCCACCTAAAGTACCTGCTTTGATATCAGAAAAGTCTTTTAATGCTTTAATGCGATAAAGAATATGTTTACCAAATACACGCGTTTCATTTGTGAGTGCAAACTTCTTTTGCATGAGCACAATTCCTTTATAAAGAGATTTAAATTTTTAAATGAGATGTTTAAAGGAGGGCGCCCCCGCCGCGCCCACGCGTTATTTAAGCAGCGTCTTTTAGTGACTGATTATCATCACAGATATCATTACGAATTTTAGCAACCAGATCAATGCCGATATCACGCCCATCTTCCCCATGCTCTTTTACCCATTCACAATAGGTTTGAACCTTTTCATATTCTTGGCATTGTAGAGGGTCTTGCGTCAAATAAGCAATTACAAACTTTTCAAAAGAAGTTCCTCTATCGCGCGCACTTTCTGTATGATCACGGTAGGATTGTAACAGAGAGCGTAATGTCAGTGGTTTGTTATGAGATTGAAGCATTTATAATAAAACCCCACCGCTTTATAAGCGTTGATCTATAGGTGTCAAAAAACTTTAAATAGAATCTGCTAGATCTATTTAAAACAAATAGCAATAATAAAATAAAAAAAGGGTGCTAAAGACCCATAACCTGCTTAAAAAGAAATTTTATTAAAGGCTACTTATCCACAGCCTATGACATGAGGTAAAATCAGCAAAATAGTGAAATTTGCTATTCGTTTTATGAAAAAAAGACAAATTCACTATGTGCTTTTAAGATATCAGAATGTATGTTTTGATAGGTTTTATGAGTCACTAAAATAATCTAGTTTGTCAGTTCAATTTACAGACACAAACTGACAAATATATATTATTGATTGTATTTAAGGTTGTATTGTCGATATAGGTTGTATCGTTAAAATGCTAACATATTGAAATATAATGTTTTTAATTTTCTCTCATTTAAAAAAATAATATAGGCTCTAAAAAGAACTGACAACACTGACAGCACTGGACAAAACTCTTCTGTTCAGATCATTATCTTTGGAGAAAGGTTGCTTAATGCGCTGTACAGAGAGTTTTGCCTATTTGAGTAGAAAGTTTTAAAAGAGATTTCTTATTGTTTTCTATGATGGTTTTTGACGACAGGATGTGCTTGATAGGATGATGTCTCGTTTATATGCGTGTTGAGTGGCTTAGAGGAGCTGGAGAGTGAATTTATCTCTAATTATTGATAAATATATTGTAGCATTAAACTGGGGATATTGATGTATTAACCATTGACGGGCTAAACAGTTTTGTTTAGAGGCTTCTTTATATAAATGTGGGGGAGAGATCTTCAGCAGTTAAAATAAAGTGGTTTTTGGGTGTCACTTTTCTTTGGTTACAGAGGCATGTGCTTTTGTTAAAAGCGTCATAGGGCAGTGGCTGTTTTGAGTGGACTTGTTAGAGGTTCCATGAAGTTCTTTTAAAGAGTGCTTCATGAATAGTGCAAAGCGGGGGCAATCTGTATTGTTTTCTGTATTTTTACGCCAAAGTTCTCTTTTGAGAATTTTTCGTGCCATTGTTGTTTTCTTTGGCTTGTTTACAGGTGTAAATGTTTATGCGCGCTCCTCAGCTATTTTTCATTCCCCAACAGATAATTTTTCTCGCCAACAATCTGAGAAGCAGCAATTAGAAAGAATTGAGAAATTACGGTCTTTAACGCCTAAAAGGATCAAGACGCCTTCAGAGCAAAATCCAGAAATGCTTTTGGGTGGGAAGCAATGTTTTCCAATTCATGCTGTTGTTGTTGAGGGAGTGCACCATGTCAAAAAGCGCTCTATATCAGCCGTAACAGAGCCTTATGTTGGAAGATGTATCGGTCTTTTTGATATTCAGCTCTTAATCAAGAAGTTAACCAAAGTTTATTTGGATCAAGGCTATGTAACGGCGCGTTTTTATATTCCTGATCAAGATATCAAAAACAGCAAGACGCTCAAATTTGTTGTCGTTGAGGGCAAGCTTTCAGAGATTTACTATAATGGTTTACCGACGTCTCGTTATAATAATGTTGTATGGAGTGCTTTTCCTGGGCTTCAAGGTCATGTTTTGAACATGCGCGATATTGAACAGGGGCTTGATCAGATCAACCGTTTGAGTTCAGCGCACGCTCAAAGCGAACTTCTTCCAGGGCGTGAAGAAGGGAGCACCATTGTCAATATTAACAATCATCCCGATAAAACTTTCAAGGTTACTGTTTCTCATGACAATATGGGACAATCTTCCACGGGTTATGCGCGTTATAGTGCGGGCTTAAGGGTAGAAAATATTTTAGGGATGAATGATGCGTGGGATTTTAACTATCAACGCAGTGAGCCCGATTATTGGGGTGGGAGCAAGCAAGAAGGACATAGCAATAACATTTCAGCGAGTGTGAGTATTCCATATGGTTATTGGACCTTTGGATTGAATGGCACTGTTTATAATTACCAAAGCATAATCCCTGGCAATTTTACCGATATTGAGACGACAGGGGATTCCAGTGAGTTGCACGCCAGTACAAGCAGGGTTCTTTACCGTGATAGTGTTTCCCTTACAACCTTGAATTTAGGTCTTTCTTATAAAAGAACCAACAATTACCTTCTTGGCAATAAGATTGAAGTGGGCAGCCGTCAATATAGCGTCGCCAATTTTGGCATTTCGCATTCGCGCCAGATGTTGGGGGGGACTTGGACCTTTGATGTGAGTTATTTGCAAGGGCTCCCTTTGTTTCATTCTGTCAAGAAGCACGATCCAGGAGCAGGGGATGCGGAGCCACAATTTGCCAAATTTACTGGTACGCTTAGTGTCATGACGCCTTTTAAGGTAGGGAGCTTGGACTTTATACTGAGCAATCTTTTGAGTGGTCAATATTCACCGCATAATTTATTGGGTGCTGAACAGATTTCGTTGGGGGGCGCTTCCAATGTTCGTGGCACGCGTGAGAGTTTGCTTTTTGGCAATAACGGTTTTTTTAGCCGAAATGATTTGTTGCTACGCACCATTCCGTGGAGCAATCACGCGACCTTCAAAAAGGTTTTTGGAGAACTTCGCCCTTATGTTGGTTTGGATTATGGGCGTGTGTTTTCGCAAGTTTTGTATGGGATTAAGAATGATCAGCTTGCCGGTTGGACAGCCGGTGTCAAGCTTGCGGGAGGCATGGTCTCTCTTGATGCCAGTTATTCCAGTATTTTTTGGAGCACAGTTAAGCACAAAAAATCAGGAACATTTTTTATGACATTAACAATGGAACTTTAAGCATTTTTTATTGGGGAGTTAACGTATGAGATATGAGAAGAGAGCAAAAAGAGCAGCTTTATTAGGTGTTTTAGTCTCCAGTACGATGCTCAAAAAGGTTTTATTTGGGGGACTTGGTTTTTCTTGTTTGTTAGCCCCTTCAGCGTTACAGGCGCAAATTACTGTGGATCCTAACGCGAATGCCGCCCATCGTCCAGATATAGTGGCAGCGCCCAATGGGGTTCCCTCGATTGATATTGTTACCCCCAATGGCAAGGGCTTATCACACAATAAATATAACGATTTTAATATTGGAAATCCAGGTGTGATTTGGAACAATCATGCGCAAGAAGTGGGGCAATCGCAGTTGGGGGGCATTATGCCGGGCAATCCGCATTTGCGTTTCACGGGTTCGGCGAAAGTGATTTTAAATGAAGTGACCAGCAGCAAGCGCAGTGCGCTTCATGGTCCAGGAGAGGTTTTTGGGAGCCCCGCCGATGTGATTATAGCCAATCCCAATGGGATAAGCTGTGATGGTTGTGGCTTTATCAATACGCCCCATGCGACTTTAACCACAGGTGTTCCCGAAATTGATGCGAGCGGTTTTTTGAAAGGCTTTGAGGTGCGAGGTGGGGATATTACCTTTGGCGCTAAGGGAGCCAATTTTTTCTCTGGTCAAGGGGCGGTTGATATTGTCGATATTGTCTCACGCACAGTGCATTTTGAAGGAGCTGTTGCGGGCAGAGAAATTGGTGTGACAGCAGGGACGGGTCACTTTGATTATGCTTCACGGGAAATGAAAGAACTGACCGATATTACCGGTAAACCGGAATATGCGATAGATGGTTCTGCTTTGGGGGCTCTACAGGCGGATCAGATTAAACTTGTGGCAACAGAAAAAGGTGTTGGGGTTCGCATGCGCCATGATATGGCCGCCAATGCGGGGCAGTTGCATCTTTCTGCTGACGGGAAAATCTCGTTGAAGAATGTTTTTGGTCATGGGGGTGTTGTCCTCAAATCGAAAAGCCAGAGCATATTGGCAAAACACATCACCTCGAAAAAGCATATTGATATTGCCGCCCATAAGGATGTGACGTTAGAAACGGTTGGTGCTGATGGTCATTTGAAGATAGAGGCGCAGGATGGGCTTTTATCGATTGCCGGTAAGGCAACCTCTGGGGGCAATATGGAGCTTTCTTCGCGCCAGACACTTCAAGTTTCAGGGCTAGGGGCAGGCGCTGATATGGCTCTTGAATCGGGCGGAAACTTGAAGCTTGAGGGGATTGTTTTAGCGCAAGGGAATCTCAAGGCGCATGCCGGTGGTGATATACAAGCTCATTTTTTAGCCGGTGGGGTTGATATGGCGGCAACGGGTGCTGCTGGTGTTGTTGTTCTTGGCACTCAAGGGGATGTTGATCTCCAGAGCAGTCAAGGTGCGATTGTTGCTGAAAGTGTTTATGGAGCAGGAGATATCACCCTAGTTTCTCATAATGGGCTATCTGTTTCTCAAACAATTCTGTCGCATCAAAATGTTGCCATTCAAGCACAACCAGCAACAAATGCTCCCGTTCATTTTGGGCAACTTTTAGCCTATGGCAAGGCAAATATTGAGGGTGGGGCGGTTGACTTTTCTTCGCTGATGACGGGTGAAGAAGCTGTTTTAAAGGTTGGCAGCCTTGATGCAGGCACACTGATGACAGGTGTCGTTTCTACGGGCGGTTCAGGGGATCTTGTTTTAGATGAAAAGGGCTTTCTTTTGATTACAGCAAAAGAAGGGATGAATGTTGGTCAGATTGCCAGTGGTGGCAATATTGAAATTTTTGCAGGCAACGACATCTATTATGATCAGGTCATGAGCTATGGCAGCGCAACATTGACATCGGTATCTGGAGAGATCAGTGTTGAGAATGTGTTGTCTGCTGAGGGGGATGTGAGATTGACGGCAAACACTCTCGATTTAAGCAATAATCGTTCTCATATTTACACGCCGCAAACGCTGTATTTAATTGCAGATCATATTGATGTCTCGGACAGTAAATTGACTTATGGCGGTTTAGACTTTCAAAGCACCAATGCTCTTGATATTCACAATGCGCGGCTACAAGCCGTAAGAGATGGCGGTGGGACTGGAGATATTCTCTTTATTGCTCCAAGCGTTATGGTTGATGAGACAACGTCGGTTTTAGCGGCACGAGATTTCGTGATCAAAACGGGGGAGCTTGGAAATAGCGGTCAATTGGCATCGGGGCAGGATTTAGTCTTTAGCGTGACGGGCAATGTGACCAACAACAAAACGGGCTTAATTTATGTGAAGGGCAATGGTGCTTTACAAGTTGATGGGGCTTTGTTGAATGATTTTGGCACCATAATGGCAGAAGGTGATTTATCTTTTACCAATGCGGCTGGCAGCGGAAAAAGCCTTTCGCTTGTTAACAAAGCAGGCTTTATTCAAGCTGGTGGAAACTTAAATATCCAAACCAACACTCTAAAAAACGAAGCCGATAGCACGCCTGTCATCACAGAAAAAACGGAATATAGCGATATTTCTTTCCAAAAACCAGACAAATATAATTTTCTCGATGGTAGGGATTTATATCATGATACGAGATCGAATAGCTGGGGTAAAGGAAAGCTTTCTAAGTGGCCGGCTGGTAAAAAGAAGAAGAATTTTATATTTGAACAGCAGGTTTGGGCGAGCAAAGAAGAAATCTATGGCACCGCAATTTCAAGCGATGGAACAGTCTATAAGGCTTTTACTTGGGAATATAATGATAACAGAAAAGGCATAGAACAGTATTCTTGGAATGGTTCTCGGCAGAAGGGAGGATGGTTAGGGGCAATAAACGAAAATTGGTCACACATGACAGAAAAGACTGTCACGCAAGGGTTTTCTCATAAACCAACTGTTTCGGGGGTAATACAATCTAGTGGCAATCTCATCATTAACGCTGATACCATTGACAACCATTATAGCTCTATGAGAGCAGGGGGAAATGCCGATATCCACGCCAATGTGCTCACCAATTTGGGGGTAACAGCTTATAAAAACATTTATCTTGGTTGTCAGGCTTATACAGACAGTTGTTATGGCTATAAAGCTGATGGAAGCCGCGATGTTTCTTTAGATATAGCCAATGGCAAGGATCGCCAGATTGGTTCAGAAGCTTTGGAGAGTGTTCCTGGTCTTGTCCAAGCGGGTGGCACGTTGAATTTGGTGGTTGATCAACTCAATAACACGGCAGCGGAAGGTTCGATTACAGGGGATGCGCATTTTAAAGCACAAGCAGTTGAAGGCAATCCACTGGAGTCCTTAAGTGGTTTAACCGGGGTTGATGCTCTCTTTACACCAAAAGTGGATCTCAATAATACAGGGGAACTTTCTGAGGGGCTCCCTTTACCAAAGCCCCAATCGGGTGGGGTTGGGGGCACGCTGCCCAATCAAAATTTCATTTATGAAACTAGAGCAGAATTTCTTGATGTCGGCAAGTTTTATGGCTCAGCCTATTATTTGAACAGAATTGGCTACAATCCTGACAGAGAGATTTTTTTCTTAGGCGATGCTTATTTCGAAAAGGAATTGATTGAAAAACAAATGCGTGATCTTGTTGGTCAAGGTTTGGGCAAAGGTTCCTTTATTCCTGGAAGTGATGCCATTGAACAAGTCAAAACTTTGCTGGATGTCGGGGCAGAATATGCAAAAGCACACAATCTCCCTTTTGGTGAGGCTTTGAGTGAAGAACAATTGGCGTCCCTAGAAGCCCCGATGGTGATTTATGTGCGCCAACAGGTCAAGGGCATGGATGTTTATGCTCCGGTGCTTTACATCCCTGAAAAAGACAGAGCTTCCTTTGTTTCTGCTGGGGCTTTGATCATGGGCGATGATGTCAATATCACCAGCCAAAATACAAGCAATTCCACGATAACCAATTCAGGGCGGATTGCGGCAAACCACCAATTGCATGTGCATGGCGGGGATATCCTCAGTCAAGGAGGGCATTTTGCGGCGGGTGGTGATGCTGTTTTAGTTGCGGAGAAGAATATTCGTTTGGATGCAGGGCGCACAACGGTTGACGGCGTGGAGACCGTATTAAACACCGAGGCGCTTTCTGCTGGTGGTAATGCAACGGTGATTGCCAAACAAGATATTACAGCCTCAGGGGTGGGGATCACTACCGGAGGTGATCTTGCCATGGCTACAGAACAAGGTAACTTGACGATCGGTTCAGCAGAAACCCATTACCATGATGAACAGGGTGATGCCACCATGCATCATAAATCAGAAGTCAACTCTGGTGGCTCAACAACGCTTTCCTCTGGAAAAGATTTGAATATTCTAGGCTCTGATGTTCAAGCAAAGGATAAACTTCTCTTGCAAGCTGAGGGCAATGTTTCGATTGATGCCACACGCAACAGCATGGACAATCAGAATGGGAGTGAAACATCTCATGTTGCTTTACACAATGGCTCTCATTTAAGTTCTGGAAAAGAGACCACTGTTCTCTCTGGAAAAGATATCCATATGGCTGCTTCCGATATAGATGCCAAGGGCAATGTTGCTCTTGGCGCCCAAGGGGAGGTAACAATAGGGGTAAGAAACGATGAAGTGGAATATCATCTTCGCACCAAAAACACGAAAGTGGATATGCAAGCCTCTCATGCCGTTGGATCTTCGATAAAATCGGGAGGTGACACCACTGTC
>NZ_JBHIRJ010000018.1:0-24345 GCF_042197045.1 Bartonella sp. AA74HLJMH | reverse complement strand
AACGCGGGTCTGATGTCATGATTTTGGTGAGCGTTCCGGAGAGTTTGAGAGGCGGATAGCCTCTCATTAAAAAATAAGGATTAACTGAAAATATTTAATATTTTTAATGTTTCTTTTAAAAGTATAAAAAACTAATAAAATAATTGCTAAATAAAAATATCTTGTATATATCTTTTTTGGGAGAGAGAGGTCATAACAAACTATCCCCGCTAGGATAAGTTGATCATTTTATCTCTTTCTCCTTTTTCAAAATCAAAAATTTTTACTATTTTCGACCTCCGTTACGCCTTTAAAAAATAACGATAAATAATTAAAATATTTATTTCGTATATAAATTATTATTTATGTAAACTTTGGCATTTTTAGATTATTTAACGTTTTATTGAGTTCAAACTCAAACAAAGAGCTTTTTTCTTCGTTTAGCTTTATTTTCTGATTTTTTTCTAAGTTTAAACTATTTATTTCTTCTTGATCAGCTTGTTTCAATAAAGCAAATAAAGAACGCTCTAGATACAATTCTCCCTTTTTTTCTTTATCAATCATGCCGCGGAGATATCCCCCTGGTGATTTTACAAGTCCTCTAGCATATTTTTCAAAAATGATGGCAATGGCTAGAGCTGTTTTTTTAAGCCCCATGATTTTTGTAGCTTGTTCAGCGGCATGTTCTGAAACTTTAATCATTCTGTACATAGGATACATAGAACGTATCAAATCGCTTTCTGTTTGGAGACTATATTCAGAAAACAAGACGGCATTTGGTAAAGCCTTTTCTAGTATCTCCGGCTTAATTTGAGGCAATGTACTACCTTTTGAGGGAAGTGATGTTTCGGTCTTGCCTTTCTCTATATTTTCATAAGTCATTTTATCGTGACCGGAGGTCACATTAATGGTTTGAGTGTGTTCAGATGATTCTGAACACTCATTTTTGTTACAATTACAATTATAGTTAGGGGTTGTATTATGTAATTGCATAACATTTTTGTTATTTGTGCATAACATTTTTGTAAAAAATAAACGATCTAGGAGCCAATTAAAAAGCTTAATAGCTTTTTCCAATTTAAAGGTAGACGCTTTAAAAGGGGACCCAAGAACAGATTTAATCTTATTAATACGATTTAAAAACATTGAAGCAATAGATGTAAATTTTATCTCTTCAATACGAAGCTGCAATCGACGACAAACACCACAAAAGGTCCTAACAACCATATCGTGATGTTTCTTTTCTTCTTTAATCGTTAAAATAGAGTGCTGAAGTTCAGGGTAACGCGCGATTAAAATGCTAAGGTCAATACCACAAGCAATTGGTACGTGATTAGCAGAATTAAAACTATAGCGTTTATAATTACCAGAATCCCGCATCACAATAAGACCTTTATCAAAAAGGCGTGAAAGTAATCTACTTACATGAACAGACGTACAACCAATTTCTAGACCAATTTGATGGTTGCTTTTAAAAACTAGTGGAATTTTACCTTTTTCAAAATGCGAAACGGGTACAGTATTCAAAAGTTTGGTTAATAAATGGACTTCCGTTCCTTTGATAAGACCAATTATAGGTAATTCTTGTACAAGAAAAATAAGTTGGCTTCTACTAATGTGTCCAATATCAGTATTATCAGCAATTTTTATATATTCCCAGTGCTTTGAAGTTAATTTTCTACCAGATGTTTTCTTAACCATAATTTTTAAAACCTCTCTATTGGAGGCAAAAAAATGCTAAAAATATCCCTTTTCTACAAAATTTCTCTTGCAGAATGCTTCACGATAAATTAAATTAGGAATTACTTTGTAGATTTAATTCTTTTGAATTTAATTTAATTTACCGTATATGTGGTACGGGTATTTTAGAAACCCTTCTGTTAACGCAGTTGGGTTTTTATTTTTTTGCCATTATATTTCCCTCTATTTGAAACGACTCATAGATTTACATAATGAGTCAAGATGAAACTATATTCAAAAGAAAAATATTTTCAATATAGTAAAGGAAAATTAAGTCCCCATTTTCCCATTCTCTAATTCAACATTTTTTGTAAAAACAACTTTCCTATCTTTAAAAACAAGACTTGGATTAATAAAATACCAAGCTCTATGATTTTGTTTAGCAATAATACCAGCTTTTTCTAATTCAGCTACACCACGAAAAAAGGTTGTTGGTGATAATGCTAACTTACTTTCTTGAGCTTCAAGAAATGTTTTTAAAATAGCCTTATCTAAAATGACAGTATTAGTGCGAATTAATCTGTTTTGAAGTATCCAAGCCAAAACTAAAAAAACTTTTATTCCTGCTGCTTTTAAATCAAAAATTAGCGCCACATTGACAAGAATCTGCTCTTCTGGATCCTTAATAGAAACCACAATATCATTAATGAAAGGACTCTGATCGTGCCTAACGGTTTGCTTTCTTTGTTTATCTGATATACTAACTGTCATTTATGGTAATACAATTGCCATATTAAAATAATAAATCGAATCTCCAATAAGGATAATTTACATTCGCTCAAGTGTCAATATGACTTTTATTTTTGCGAAGAAAAACTTTCTTAAGTCGTAACAGGTGATAAAAAATCAACGGACGATCAAAATGGATAAAATAAACTTGCGAAAGCAAAAATATTCCCCGTATGAAAATCCTTTTCTTAAAAATTCTGAAATATTTGCTGATAATAAAATTGTTAAAACGTGCATTATACAACAAAAGTTTGTCAATTCTGACACTGATAAAATAGACGTTGTACCTATAATTCACGTCACAGAAAAAACAAATAAAGAAAATTTTATAGAAATATTTGCTGATGGCATTCAAGCTATTTTTAATTTATCTCGTACAGGACATCGTGCTTTGGTAATAGTTTTAGAAGAATATCAATCTAATAAATCAACAAACGAAGACCCCAGCAGCGTTACCTTAATTTGGTTTGATGGGGGTATAAATGGAAAAAAGCGCGATATGGTCGACAGAACTTTTCACAACGGTTTAAGAGAACTTATACAAAAAGGAATTTTGAAACCAAAATTGCCTAATCAATACTGGGTGAATCCTATTTTGTTATTCAAAGAAGAAAAAGTTGCTTTTATGAAAGAATATCAAATAGAATCATCTTCTACCAAACCGGATATTTCATCCGTTGAACATCAAACAGATCTCGAAGATTTTATAACAAAATAACTTGTGTCATTTATTGTACTGTGTATATTATGGAGCATCTTGATTTAAGCGCGTGAGGGGAAAATAATGTCAAAATCACAAATAAGCAAAGAGGCGCTCGTCCTTTTGCTTTTATGGCTTCGTGGTCCTTTAAGATTGATACTAAGCCTTATAGTGATAATGGGGTTTATAGGATTGCTTACAATTCCTATTATTATATTATCAATAGGTTGGTCAAAAGCACTAATAAACATTACAATTTGTTCGTTTATATTAGGTTTTGGCTCTTTCCTTCTAATTTTTTATTATGATAAACTTATAAGATATTTACAATAAACTGTTCACATATTTTTCCATTAACAATACTAATAAAAAAACAAAAGATCACGATAATTAAATCTGTATTCCAATACAATAGATAATCATCTCATACCTTAGTTTGATGATATTAATACATATAATTTTTAAAGAGGGAAAAAATGAAAAAAATTATTTTAATATGCTTAGCTCTATTGACTATAGGATTGAATATTACAGGTTGTGGTAAAAGTGAAGAGGAAAAACGTAGAGCCCAACAAGAAGAACAAGCTAAAAAGTTTTTTGAAACAAAATCGCCAGATACAGATCGTGGACATGCATATTAAATAAATACCCCCCGACAATAAAATGTGAGTTATCAATCTCTAACTAAAGAAGCTACTATCTATTTCTCAAAAAGAAAACCATAGCTTCTTTAGTTCTTATCTATTGCAGATCCTGCTCCAGAAATTGTATTTTCAATAGTATTACTTATTCCAGCTTCACTAGATTGAGGTTTATTATCACTAGAAAATTGGATATCATTATATTCTGGTGGTGTAGGTGGAGTATTAAGACTAAGGTTTTTTGCATCTTCCATTCCTGGAACACAAAAAGAAGCCATATGCCCAACACCTTTTAAAGTCATATCGGCAACATCTCTCATTTTTGGAAGAACTGAATTAGATTGATCTGAAGAAGATGATTTAGATTGATCTGAAGTAGCCGATTTAGATTGAGGTTTACTAGTGCTAGTGGAACGGCTTTCCCCTCCTGCTACACGTGGATTTGCGCCCGATGTAGGTTTATTCCCACTATCTTTAAAAGAGTTTCCAGTCATTTTAGAAGCGTTTACACTACTTCCTGTTCCACCAGCAGCAGATGCTCCACCAGCAGCGGATGCTCCACCAGCAGCGGATGCTCCACCAGCAGCAGATGCTCCACCAGCAGCAGATGCTCCACCAGCAGCAGCTGGTGCTGCTGCCCCACCAGTTGCTGCTACAGCAGCTATGCTCGCAGCTGCTCCTATAGCAGCGCCAGCCATTGCTCCAATAGTTGCACCACTCCCACCACTTGTTCCAGAAATTAAACCAGCAATAATTTCCGGAATAGTCTTTGTTAAATACGCACACAATAAACTAAGTCCCAGCAATGTCCAATTTGACGCCGCAGAATAAACATATGCTTCTTTCCATACCCCCATAGAATCAACAATCAAAGTCGCTAAGAGTGTAAGTACGAATAATTTTGCACCAACAGAGACAGCGTAGCGAAATGTTGTTATACTTATCTCTCGTGTCCATTGGGTCGCCCCAAACCCCATAAATATAACAGATGCATTGATTACGATATATGATTCAACAAGTGTAACAGCTAGTAAAACAGCGATATAGCAGAAGCATAAAAAAACAATAATAGACTGAACAGCAATCAACACAGAAGTGATCGGATTCCAAGTGCTCACATTTGCCATAGCTTCCATAATATTAGAAGCTTCACCCAAAACATCTGCAGGAAAAAGACTCCTAGATCTTCCGCTTGCATGAGCTGCTACTGTACGAAAACTCTCAACAATAGCTGTCCCCCATTCTTGAGAATATTCTAAAAGAGCTGCAAAAAAGCCTATAACAAGAATGAATTTCACTAACTCCCCAACTAAATCAGCAATATCAGATTGCTTAAACAAAAAAGGAATAAAGCTAAAAATAAATTGAATAATAGCCAATAACCAAAAAAGACGAAAACCATAATAATGTAGTTTTGAATGCCATTGATGAGATTGATGTTCTATCAAATCCAATAAACCAGTAAATGTTTTAGTTTTGTCTAATCCATCTGCAAAAGAAATATCTGTAAAAAACAAATACCCTAGCACAATCAAAAAAAATATTAAAATAGCGCTTTTTTTGTTTTTTAACACTTGGTAATTTTCCATTTTTAATATGCATGTCCACGATCTGTATCTGGCGATTTTGTTTCAAAAAACTTTTCAACATCGGCATCATATTTGGCTTTACGCTCCACTTCATTGGCAGTGTAGTTTGCTTGTAAAGTGGTATTATTAGCAACAAGATCACGAAGTAGCTGCAACTGTTTCACTTGTTGTGCGGCAATTTCATTTCCAGCTTGAATAGCTTGCATACGCCCTTCTGCGCTTGCTGAACGATCAACAAGTTTTTGCATAAGTTTGTCTTCATCATCAAAACTGCTAGTGTTAATCCCTGCGGCTTCAATAGCAATACGGGAATTAGAAAGACCAGTTTCTGCCCACTTTCTATAATCTTTTTTTGGATTTACCTTTCCAGAATTTTTTAAGTAATTTTCATAACCAGGAAACATTTGTTCAAATCTGCTATTTAGATTTCCCATACTATAAGAAATGCTCTGGCCGTCTTGATAAACTTGTTTCAATTTTTGTAAAGTGTTCTGCAAACCATCAAATTGTGGACTCGAAAATGAAAGTCCCTGTTTTATCATATCTTTATATTGTTGAAGCTGCGTTTGAAGTTGTTTAGCTGTGTTGATTTGTGTATTAACAGCTTCAACATATTGGCTCATTTGGTTCCAAACAGTTGCACAATTTGCACAAAAAAAAGCAGAAGCGTTTGTTGAATAAACCATGGAACAAAACGTACTAAACAAAAAAAGAAATTTAAATTTTTTCAAGATATTTTTCATAATTAATTCCCCTCATTTCAAGCCATTTTAAAGACCAGTTTTTTGAATTTTCATTGATAAGATTTTTAACTACAGCGAGATCTTCTTTGCTAGAAATCGCTACAAAAGAAAGAGCAATATCACCTAATCCTAATTCAAAAAGACGGCGTCCAAGAATAGATTTATAATAATATTGTCTTTTCTTTTTTGCTGTTTTGATAATTTGAATTTCTTTATCATTCAAACCAATCATTCTATATAGATCAACTGCTCCCGGCGCTCCCTCAGCACCTTTTGTTTCTGCTTCTTCGTTGGGTAACAAAATCTTGGTAGGACATTGTTCCAACAAAACATCAAGAATACCAGAACGAACTGCATCAGACAGGCTTTGTGTTGCCATGATTACGAGGCAATTCTTTTTTCTTAGTTCTTTTAACCATTCACGAATTTTCTCACGAAAAACAGGATGGCCAAGCATAATCCATGCTTCGTCAAGTGAAAGAATAGATGGTTGTCCTTTCAAGCTTCTTTCAAAACGTCTAAACAGATATAACAAAACAGGTAAACCATTTTTATCACCTAGCTTCATGAGTTCATCAATTTCATAGACAATAAAATCATTATGATCTTCAAACTCTTCTTGACCATCTAACAAATGTCCCATAGCACCAGAAATCGTATAATGTGCAAGTGCATTACGGATTTCTTGGTTCTGAATCGAAGTAACAAAATTACTGAGTGAACGCATGTTTTTAGGTGTTTGACTCATCTGCTTCATTGCACGATGAATTTCCATTTTTTGCTGAGGAGACGGTGTTTGACCCGTCTGTAATTCATAGCAAATAGCAATCCATTCTTGCGCCCAGAGATTATCGGCTTCTGTATCAATGTCTGCAAGAGGCATAAGAGCACCGACAGCGCTATCACTATCACCAATATCATAATGACGTCCATTTATAGCATAACACAATGTATATAATGAACGACCTTTATCAAAAGCAGTAATATTAGCAGGGAAATGCTTACCATCTTTATCTGTTGCTCTTGACCAATATCTACGCGCTTGCGCTAATAAAAACGCTAAAAGTGTTGATTTACCAGCTCCAGTTGGACCAAATACAAGTGTGTGACCAACATCATCAACATGTAAATTAATCCGAAATGGCGTTGCACCTGTCGTTACTACTTGAGATAAAGCAGGAGAATTATCAGGATAGAGTGGACAAGGATTAAATTGTAAACCTGGCCATACACTTGAGAGAGGTAACATATCAGCAAGATTTTGAGTATTAATTAACGGACGTCTAATATTTGGATAAGTTTGACCCGCAATTGTCCCTAACCATGCTTCCATTGTATTGACTGTTTCAATACGAGCGGCAAAACCTCTATGTTCAATTTCGCGTTTAATTAATCTAGCATTTTCTGCTAAGACCTCACGGTCTTCATGCATTAAAACAATTGTTGGTGAATAATAACCATAAGCAACAAGACCTGAACGAGCTTCGTTCATTGCTGTTTCAGCTTGTTGTGCCATCAACAAAGCATCAGTATTAATAGTTCCTTTATTAGTTTTAAAAACCTGCGAAAAAAATCCCCTCACTTTTTGTTGCCATTTCAATCTATATTTATTTAATGCGGCAACAGCTTCATGCTGGTCCATAAATATAAAACGACTTGACCATCTATAATGTAAAGGAAAACCATCAAGAATATCTAATATTCCAGGATAACTAGCCGATGGAAAACCATCAATTGAAATACATGTAATAAATTTATCTCCGAGACGTGGAGTATCTCCTGGCCACAAGTCAGTATAACCTAGCCACGAATCCAAATACATAGGACAATCTGGTATTCGAAGAGCAACCGCTTTGCCATTAATAGCATAATGTAAATAATTGACAAGCTGGTCGCTTTCATAAGTCTCATCACCATTCCTAATAGTGACCGCTTTCATTCGCTGCATTTTAAGAAGATCACCAAGCCCAACATAAAAATCCTCTATTTTCTTTTTAAAATCGTCAAGTAAACGTTCAGCAGGAGTAGTTGATTCAACGGTATCGTCTTCATAAACAATTTCCCCCAACTTTGACGATTTTCGTGTAGGCGGTAGATACTGCATTAATAAAGCGTATTCTGTTTCGTAGTGCGTATCACTTCGCTGAAAATAAAAACGTCTTTCTGCATCAATCAATGCTGTAATGGGATCAGGAAAATGAGACAATTCAGGATCTGAATAACTTGGTGACTCTAAGCGTATAGCATCCACCCATATCGCCCATCCCGAATGAAATCGAGAGAGATATGTGTTAACCAAACCTGTTATATAATTTCTTTCTGCATCCGTTGCTGACATGGGGTCATCTCCACGGATAAAAAAGCCGGCCAATAAAGAACCATCTTTTCCCAAAATAATGCCGTCATCAATTAAAGCTGCAAAATTTAAAAGATCAGGAAGTCCAGCAAGCGTAGAGCGAAAATGTTTTAACTTAAACATTAATAAGGCCTTGTTGATTTTGCAACACGAAATGGTCGTGAAAACGGAGCGTAATAACTACGATATCTCAATTGACGAATATAAATTCGAGACAAGATAGGATCAAATTTGGCCATTCTACGTAAAACGTAAAGACAAACAACCCAGATACAAATACCAATAGTTGCTGCTACAATGTTCATTGCTGAAACAATAAGAATTCCAGTTAAAAGCATTGATAGCAGCATTAATTCACGTTCTCCTCCCATAATTTGTTGAGGTCTGTGAAGAGAACGGAACAATTGTGTATATTGTTTGCCTCCCATTAAAGTCCTCCAACCACAACGTTAGCAGGAACAACAGCACCAGAAAAGAGAGCGCCTGTAAGAAGAGTGTTTGCAAAAACAATCACACTGATAACCAAAACAAGATAAATAATACGCTTTACAAACTCGCTAACTTCACCACCAAAAATCAGTGTAGCTCCACCAGCAACAAGCCCCAATAAAGAAACCACGAAAGCAACAGGACCAGAAACAGATTTTTTTAACTTCTCAAGAGGTGCTTCCCATGGAAGAGATGCTCCACCACCAGATGTTGCATCAGAAGCATATGCAATATCTCCCAAGATAAGATAGAGAAAGACTGCCGCCCCTATAATAAGAAAAAACAACACAATGTGATTATATAAATTACTTCTTGTTTGTGTTAAAGATAGTTGCATATTTTGCTCCTTTAATGAATGATTTTTGTTATGTACTTGTTGAGTGCGAGGTCGTACTCACAAACTTCAATAATTTCTTTGACTTTGCGACCTGAGGAGGTTTTTTCAATACTCAAAACTACATCAATTGTTTCCGCTATCAGTGATTGCATGGAAGCAATGGTTACTTCTGATATTAATTGTTGGATTCTTGTTAATCCTGCTGTTGCATCATTGGCGTGAACAGTTGCTATTCCACCTGGATGTCCAGTATTCCAGCTTTTTAACAAAGCTAAAGCTGCGCCATCTCTTACTTCGCCAACAATAATGCGATCTGGTGCCATACGCATAGTCACCTTTAACAACCGCGTCATATCAATATATTCCACAGCTCGAAATGTTACAGTATTAGGTGCAGCGCATTGAAGTTCAGCTGTATCTTCAATGATTACAAAGCGCTCTTCAGGAAATGTATCTGTCATTTCCTTTAAGATTGCATTCGTTAAGGTAGTTTTTCCAGTTCCTGTTCCACCCACAACAAGAATATTTTTATGATCTTTAACAGCAACATTTAAAAGCGATCTTTGATGTGGAGTAATGATGTTTTTTGCAACATAGTCATCTAAAGTAAAAATTTTCGTTGCTTTTTTTCGAATTGTAAATGTTGGGGCGGAAACGATAGGTGGAATTACCGCTTCAAAGCGGCTTCCATTCATTGGTAATTCGCATTCAAGAATAGGATTTTCTTTGGTAATTTGCGTTCCAAGAGCTGTAGCTACTGTTCCCATAGCGGCTTCTGCCCTATGCGCATCCACCATGCCGACAGCTTTTTTAGGTTCTCCCAAATGTTCAACCCATAATGTACCATCAGGATTTAACATAATTTCTATGACTGTAGGATCATCTAGGTAACCCCATATCTGCGGTCCAAATTCAAAACGCAGCTTCTCAATGAGACGTCTATTTTGCTCTGAACTTCGTCCACCTTTAAATGCTGTAACAGCCATTCTCCCATCCCCGCTTTTAAGAATATACCCCGTTCACTCTAGATAATGAGAAGAATGTAAAACTTAAAGCTTTTTAAAATAATGTCGGCATAATAATTTAAAGATTAAATTTGAACAACAAAAATATCTATCGTAATAGCAAAAATCCACATTCCTGTTACTTAAATTCTATGGTTTTTTATTAAAGAGAATGACCTTTATCGCGCGCAAGATCTATACCTATAGCTTTAGCTTGCATTTTTTCATAAAGTTTTCGCATCACCTTCATATTGTCCCTCCGCACATCAATGATTGATTTCTCAACTGATGTTAAACGCGCTTTGTCCAGATTTCCTAGTCGTGTATAATGAGACGCCATTGCTTTTCGCGCTTCATCATAAGGCAATCCTCCTTTACGATGCTTTGGTAGACTATGTCCTCTATTTATCGCATCATATTTCTCAGAATTAGAAACCAATTTTATGTGATCTTTAACAACATCTATTTCAGTTAATGCTGTTTCAAGGCTACTGGCCATAGCTTTACTATTAGCATACCGAAGCAAATCATCCTTTATAAGATCACTCTCCGTATCAAGAAGCGATGATAAATCCCCACTTTTTCCAACATTACGAATATGATCACATAGATTACTTCGCACATTGTGTAATTTTTGAGATACTAATGTTTTTTCAAGATCTTGTACTAGTATACTTTGTTGTAAAAAAAGCTCTTCTAATTTATTAGAAATGATGACCTCCTATTACAACACCTTTATCTAACCAGTCCGGGCCATATTTTTCATCAGCACTTTTGGTAGAAAATCCCATATCACGTATAAATTGCGCTCCACGTTGATGTCTAAGAAGTAAAAGTGCATGTGCTGGATATTCAGCCATCGCTAACCATTCCCAAGTTGCTTTGTTATCATTCGCCTTGGAAGCTGCTTCTGCTTCAACCATATAGATACTGTTTTGAGAAAGACCACCTGCTCGTAATTCCTCGCGTTCAGCATCAGTCATATAACTTTTTGGTAATTTATTTTCCATGAAAACCTCCTTATCTTAGTGTATGTTTACATATTAATTTAAAGGCTAGATCTGAGCAATAAAAAACAAATCCTCTACCTAACTAAAACTCACTTTCAATTTCGCGCTTTTTTCTTTCTCTATATGAAGCTGCGTTGGGATTTTGAGAAAGTTTTTGTTCTCTATCCTGCAAAATATGAGATCTTACACGAGAAATCATAGCTTTATCACTTGAATTAATATTACGACCATTGAGGGTAGTTGCTCTTTGGCGAAGTTGATTAGCAGCTTCACGCTCTTCATAAACATATTGATCATCAAGTGCTGTTGTTGGGTCATCAATAGCAAATTGGTCCTGCATATTTGCAAGTGTTTGGAGTCGCTCGGACATCACTCTTGCTTCTATTTCGGCAATTTTCATTTTAGATGTAAAATCGCTTCTGGCTTTATCACTACCATGTATTCTTTTGTAATCGTCCCAATCAGAAAATTTGTTCTCTTCTTTCTGAAATTCCGGATAAACTACTCCTCCTCCAACATCTGCTGCCGCATTATAAGCAGCGGTAATTCCAACATTGGTTCCTTTTTTTCCATTAGAAAGTAATTTTTCTTGCGAAGCATGATCATTATCCGCAACAAACAAAATCACGCGATCTGGATATTTATCACGCATTACTCTACCTACATTTTTTAAATTTCCAGAGTCAAAAGCCGCTACAACTGGCATATGAGTCATTTGTGCTACAGAAAAAGCTGTTGCATATCCTTCCGCAATAAGGATAGGATTTTCTAAATCATTATTAAGGGCGGATATTCCTACATTATTAGAACCTACAATCGTAAAACACTCATGTTTTTTCCCATCTTTCATAAAAGATTTAAAAGTAGGATTAACCGTCTGAAGGGTACTTAAATTATTATTTTTATCCCATATTGGAATAATTAAATCACCTGCCAAAAATGTGCGGATATTAGGATTGCTTTTTTTTATTATTTTTGCTTCCTCAACTGACTTTGCAACTCTCACCCCTTGTTTTTTAATGTCCTCTGGAAAATCATCTGGAACCTCTCTTAAATCACTCGTCTGATTTATACCTTTAAGCTTACAATATGCATTATCTGGAGTTGCTATTTTACTAGCCTCCCATATTTGTGATGAAAGTGTCGCTGCATTATTTTGTTTTTCTGCAATCTCTTTTCTTAAAATTTCTTGTCGCTCTTTAGCTTCTATGGCTAATCTTTTTTTTTCTTCTAAAGATAAAGGCGCCGCAGACTTTTCAGGTTTCCAATAAATTTTGTCACCAGTGCGAAAATTTTGAATATAGCCACCATCCAATGAGGAATAACCAATATAAGCCCCACTCTTTTGAGTTTTTTTATCATTTTCAACGGAAACTCTATGCAATTTTCCATCCATAAGTGGATTCTCAACAATTAAACCAGCAGAACGAAGCGCCTCCTTGAACTGTTGTTCTATCGGCAAAGTTGTGTTTGGTTCTGCATCTCCATGAGAAAACCTAGCAAAACCTTTTTCAATTAAATTTGTACCAGCAGGAACATACCAAGATTTTGCATCTTTATCCCACTTAGCTCCAGTGGCTTTTGCCTCTTCTTTTTGTGAATAAGGAACATTCAAAAAAATCTTTTCTGTATTAGCTAGTTCACGATCAGTGTTTATCGATATAAATGACTCTTTCTCAGCCTCAACAACTTTGACTGTTTCTAATCCTATTATGAAATTTTTGATTTTTTCTGCTTCAAAAGCCGCTCTAAAAATTTCTTTTGGATCATTCTGCATAGCTTCAATCCATGAAGAAACATAGGAAGCGTTATGACTTGGATCATAACCTATATTCAATTCCTCTCCAATCATAAAGGAGGCAATAGTTGTTCGAAGCTTTTCTTTGGCATATCCAGAAGACCCAACAGGATACATCATGTCACGATTAAGTCTTGAAAAATGTCCAGTCCAATGTCCAAGTTCATGTAATGCTGTAGCATAAAAATAATCACTTGAATCAAATTGAGATTGTTTTGGTAAAAAAAGAGTATCATTATCACCACCACGATAGAAAGCATGATTTCTATCATCAATATCAATTTTTGCGCCTGATGCGGTTAAAAGTGCTTTTGCTCGTGCATGTCTTACCTCTTCCGATAAAATAGGACGTGGTTCCAATGGAGGTAATCCATCAATTTGTTCACCATTAAAAACTTTTGCTAAAAAAATACGGGGGTAAGAAAGTTTTTCAAACTTCTCATGTTTTTTTCCATCATCATCATAAAAAGAGACCTTTTCATTCTGTTTCCAATAAATAATATCCGTACTTTTCATACCTTTTTTAATTCTACAGTCCATTTCATTTGCCTGCTGATATGTAAGCCAACGTGGATCAGTATATTTTTGGCTTGCAAGCCAAAGATTATTAATACCATTATAATTTTTACCTGTTTGTGGATTATAAGGAGATCTCACACATCCGGGAGGTAATGGTTGCTGCCATGGTGCTGCTCCTTGTTGAAGCAGTTTAATAAAATGATCTGTTACTGTTTTTGCATAATCAAAACTCATCACTCCCCCCTATATCATTAAAATTATCAATTTCAGATGGATCTGTAATACACGACGAATCCCAAGCGTCTTCTTCTGAAAGGGCTGTTTCTAAAAAAACTCCATAGCTTTCTGCTTCTTCTGAATCCAACTCAACTTGTATTCCGGGTATAAAAACATCATTTAAAACTGTAGAAATTACATGACATACTTGTATTCGCGCTTTTTTCATTATTAAAATCTCAATTCTTAAAAGTTAAAATGGGTTTAGCAGCACCGATAATATTCATAATCGAAACAGCTCCAAAATAACGACTATCAAAACTTACAGGATCAAAACTTGAAACAAACCAAGCATATCCTTCTTCAACAAGGTATTTTCCATTTGGCATACTTGATATCCCCCCTCTTCTTTGGCTATTTTTCAATAAATGACCATTAACACTGATACCTTTTTCAGTTATGTTAATCACATCACCAGAAAGAGCTACTAATGGTTTCAAAAAAGGAACAGACCCGCTAGGACAAGCTCCAGATTGAAGATATCCTTTTTCAATAAACATCTTAACGATAGGTACATCTGGAGGACAAACCTCCATAAGCTCCCCCCTTCGTACTTCTTTTTGAAAATAATTAACTTTCCAAAGACCTACAGGCGCCGAATGCGAATAATTAATTCTGAACCCTTGGGAAACGGCAAATAGAACAAAACATGCAAGCGTAATAGTACATAAAGTAAGAATGGCCATAGCTTTTTTCATGAGAGAACAAAGCCTTTCTTATCTTCTTTGCTTTTATTTCTCTCATGCAAACGATCTGTAGCAGGAGGAGAAATTTTTGACCTTTCTGAAAAAACTGGATCTAAAAAATAAAGAATTTGTGTTCCTCTAATGACGCTATTTCCAGCTACAAAAATAAGCATTTCCCCAGGTTCAACAATATTCCCAGAATTATCTTTTTTTGCTCCAGGCAGGCGCATGATTTCATCGGGCGTCATCAATGGGCGGCGTGTTTCTTCATAAGACGTTGAAACCTGTTCAAGTGCCATACCAAAACGTTTTCCAGAAGTGGAAATCTTTTCGCGAACAACCGTCGTCTCTCCCGCCATTTTACTCATCCATTCGGCTGTTTCGACTTTATTAGGAGCGTAAGCAATACGAATATGACAATTTGAAATAATACTTTCATTTGTAGTGTAAGCTTTGTAGAGCTGTTGCACATCTTGAGTGATGATATAAGCTTTAAGCCCGTACCCAGCAATGTAGGCAAGAGCCTTTTCAAAAATTTCCAATTTTCCCAAAGTTGGAAATTCATCAAGCATTAAAAGCAAACGATGTTTGTGATTGGTTTTGGATCTTCCATCATCAAATTCCATGCGATCTGAAAGAGAAAGAACCATTTGGGTCAATAGCAATCGTGCTAATGGTCTCATTCTATCTAAATTACGCGGCGTTGTAATGAAATACAGTGAGACGGGATCTTCTGTATCCATCAAATCACTAATATAAAAATCACAATATTTTGTGTTTTCACCAACAATAGGATCACGATAAAGAGACAGAGCATTATTTGCCGTCGAAATAATAGACCCTAACTCGCGTGCTGGTGTTCCAGCCATACGACGACCAACACCGTTGATAACAAGTTTTGCTTCTTTATCTGCATCCTGAAATAGAGGATCATCACTTTTTATATCAAGATTTTCCATTTCATGAAACAAACTAGAAAGCGCTTTTGGATCACCGTCTTCATCAAAATCATCATTATTTTCAATAACAGTAGCAAAATCTCCTACTCCCGTTAACATGTGTGCACAATCTTGCAAACAAGGTATACGTCCAATTTTTTCTGCCTTGTAAAGAGCATGAAGAATGAGACCATTCAAAAGTTCAAAAGCCGCTGATCTAAAATGATCACCAGCAATCCCTTTTCCATCATCATCAATAACCATTAAGGCTATGTTTTGTGCATCCGCTACTTGATAACGTGTTCTGAAACGAATTTCTCCTAATGGATTCCATGAACATCCAACTTTTGGTTCTGCTGGATCAAATCTTAGGATCTTATTCCCTGCATACTTTTTCCGCCATCCAGAAGTCATGGCATAATTTTCACCTTTTGTATCAAGAACAAAAAGACTGTGTGGCCAACTCAAAAGAGTAGGTACTACTAAACCAACACCTTTACCAGAACGTGTAGGCGCTAAAGCTGCTATATGCTCTGGTCCATCATGACGCAAATAATGCAACATTCCTGTTTTTGGATCAGCAAATGCTCCACAATATACACCCTCTCCTTTCTTTTTATGTGGTATAAGCCCCATTTCTTGAATTTCATCAAAATTTGCAAAATGCGCTGTTCCATGTAAATCATCGGTACTTTTGTTACTCCTTGAAGAAAAACCAGCCCAAAGAGTAAAACCAACAAATCCAATCAAAAGACCAGCACAAAAGAGAACAAATATTACATTACACTGACTAGGAGCATAATCATAAAATTTAAAGACCCAAGAAAACCAAGAAAAGGGCGAATACACTCCTTTAAAATTAGAACCAAGAGAAACACTATAATGAAAAGTATGTGCTAAATATTGTGTACAAAATTGATTAAGGAGAATAAAATATACAATGAATAAAAAGATAAATATCAATCGAGATTTTCTTTTGGGTGTATGTGTAGATTGATTTCCCAATTTTCCCCCCTTATCCATATTTAATTTAATATTTGAATATGATCAATTAAAATGCTTATGGTTTCTTTACACAAAATTGTTTTTTCAATCTAAAATAAGTAGCATGAGAATTTCCCAAAAATCTCTACTAAGAATTAAAGCTGTTTTTTTTAAAATTAATAAGGACGTGCCGCCATTGGATGACCTTTCCAAGCAGGTAAAATAATATCTTTTGTTACCATGACATTGAAATTATAACCAGGACGAATAATTATTGTTGGCTGAATACCTAAATTTTTACGTGTCATTTCAATACCGACTTCGCCCCATTGTCTACCAAGCTCTGCCGCTAACGTTTCTTTTGCTGTCTCTGTTTTACTATCATCATTACCTGTCTTATGTGTTTTTTGAGACAATTGTGAAGCTCCCGAAATGACAGAAAGTAAAAAAGCATTACCAAAAATTTTTAAATAATGATTATGAACCTTATCCTTAAATCCAGCATAACCAGACTGATCTGTCCCCGGCATATTCCCAAGAGATAAAGAAGAACCATCAGGATAAATAACTCTCGACCAAGCAATAAGCGCTCTTTTTTGACCAGTAGATACACGACTATCATATGTTCCTATCAGCCTCGACCCCATAGGAATTAAAACATTTTGACCAGTAGCGGAATCGTAGACACTTTCTCTTACTTGAGCTATAATTTGTCCAGGCAAATCACTATTAATACCACTTATCATAACACTAGGAATAATGGTTCCAGCCTTAATCTCAAGACTTGCCTTGATAGCTTCTTGACGCGTATTTTTTAAATAAACAGCTGCTTCTGGAGATTGAGATAAAAAAGCAATTTTTTGTGATTGCATATTAGGATCATGTCCTCCATCACCATTGTACAACGATGAATTAGCGGATAATCCAGATCGACCAAATAAATTTTCAAGAGTTGCTTTTTGCGGATCTGTATCTTGAACTTGAGACTGATTTTGCATCTTTGAATTAATTGTAAAAGAAACCATAGGATCAGAATCTAAAGCAGCCTCCATTTTAGCAAAACGCCTCTCTACAATATGTGTTAATAATCTCTTTTGTGTTTCATCTTCTTCATCTACAGTTTCATCGAGCGGCTTTTGTTCTGGATCTTTTGTTAGCAACTTCTTAGTTTCAATTGGTTTGGTTGACTGTGCTGGTAAGATCTCTGGTAATTTTGCTTGAACATAATCATCACCCTCTGGACGAATTGGCAACGGTGTTTCATCCACAAATAATTTTTTTTTGTTTTCTAAGACAACATTATTAGATTGCTGTCGCAACATAAAAGTATATGTAATACCAAGCAGAGCAAAAAAAATGATACCTATAGCACCTATAAAAGGTATATTGTTTAACCGCCGTACACCTCGTCCTTTGGGTTTTACAGAAAAAAAATCAGGAGATTCAGAAGGACTACTTTTTTGATCGTTTTTCACCCTTTACCCCCATCATCTACACGAGCAATAAAAGGAGCGGCCGGTACAATATTTCCAGTTTTTAAACGAACATAATGACGCGTTATTTCAGTTAAACCATATTGTGCCACCAATACTATACCTTGATCCAAGGGCATCACTTTGTAGGTTAAATTTATACCCGTGTTTTTATGTTTTTCTGGTTGATCTGTATAAATTACACCGTAGCCATTCCTTTGTAGAAGACTAACCAATAAAGATGTAAACTTATCTTCTGTATCATTTGTTTTTACAATAAATGTTGTAGTTGCAGGCGGCAAAGGATCTCTAAGATAGCGAACAAAATCACTAGTAATTAAATTTGCGTCATTCTCCGTAATATTTTGATCAACATAATTAACCAACAAAGGTGAATGGCGACTTATAGACGTGCAACCAACTGTCAAAGCAAGAGGTAACAGCAATAAATATTTTAACATTTTAACGCCCCCTAATAATTGTTACTCTCTGCTGAGAACTTCCTACACCAGAAATCATAGCTACTTTGCTAATAACGGCATCAACAACATATCTATTTCCAATAATGCGATAGTTTATTAATCTTTCACTAGGCTTTTTTAAGAAGCCACCATCATCACCAACAGCAATTAAAGCAGGCGCCATTCCTCTAATTCCATCACTAGGTAATTCAATGTAAGTTTTAAACCCATCTGTATAAACCCGTCTCGGATACCATTTAATTCTTCGATCACTAATCGTAATACGAAAGTTAAAATCAAGATCAGCTAAGTTTTGACCTGTTGCTAATGTATTACGGCTTTTATCTGTAGCCGCTTTATACGCAGACCAATCTTGATCTGTATCATCAGGATAAATAAAAGAAAGAACAGGAATTGAAGAATTTTGCGTACTAGCAAGTTTGATCATATAAGTACGGCGATCCGTCGTAATAAAGAGATTTGTTGTTAAACCAGCATCTACAGGCTTTACAACAACATAAGTTGTTTCTGCGGCTCCTACACCACTTACCGTGGGACTAATTTTCCATCTTACAGTATCACCAGCATGGAGAGAATTTATAGTCTCTCCCGATTGTAACTGTATCGTGCAAACCTCTAATGGTGTACACACCAATGTAGGCAAAGTAGCTCCATAAAGATATCTAACACTGCCGTCACCAGAATATATAGGTCTTTTGGGATTATTCTTCCATTGATTTGCTAATCTAATTCCCCATGCTTCCTTATCAGTAAGATGTATTTTTTGAGGAGAAACAAAATTAATGTTGTGTGATACATCTGTCGCCAGAGCTTTTGATGTTACAAAAATCACTGTACTTATAAAAATAAATTTCTTAAACATAAAATTCCCGCTTTACGCTTTACTATGATTGTTCTTAAAGTCTTGGCGTCCATGCAAATTGTTTAACATATAATCCAATAGGATTTAGCATCATTTGCTTTTCAGTTTTTGGTATTGCTAAAATAATTGTAGCGGTAGCTTGCCAAAGTTTACTATCAATAATAGCTCCGGATCGTGCTCTTTTCTTTTCAGTCCATTCAATTTGCCAAGTATCATTAGAAACAGGAACAATTGCATTAACTTGAATTTCTACTGTCTCCATTGAAGCACGTGAATAAGGATCATTTTGTTTATGATATTCAACAAGCATAGCATATGCTGGTGATTGAGGTAAGGTCATTGAGTATGTCTGGTTTATGAGATCTTCTTCTGCTCTCATATCAACATAAACAGTACGTGCCCCAATCAGCCAATTACGTAATGCCGCCCGAATATGGGTTGCGTTTGGTTTAGAAGCAACATTTGCCTTTGATAAATGCGTTACCTCACCGACCGAATTGGTTTGCACTATATAAGGAACAATAGTTTCTTCATTTGCTTTCCAAATGAATGCTCCTACTGACATTGCAGTAATAATAATCATTCCAAAAGTTGCTAAACGCCAATTATTAGCGGATTTAATATAATCCCCATACCTTTCCATCCATTCTCTACGCGCTATAATATAGGGATTAGAGGGTTTGTCTTTTATAGAATCTTTGCTTGCTTTCACAGTCCCCCCTTAATTATAAAGTTAAACAGCTCTCTTTAAAGATAAATTAACTTTCTTATGAAACATTTTTCGTTGAATGTGAAGAAAACAATTCCGACTTATCCATAAAATAATTATCTCAAATCAAAAAAAATATATTTTTTAACTGAAAAACATACTTTAAGTCTCTATTTCTTTATCTGAAATATTTTTAACACTGTTTTTTGTAATCTTGACTTTTATGCCTTTTTTCCAATACCCAGCTTGAATGAAACCTCTCTTTGTAGTTTCCTTAACAAAAATTTTCTGATTTTCTTCAAAAAGAAGATAATTCTTTTCTCTAATTTTTCTACGCCCTACATAATTAAATACGGATTCTTCACCGTTCCATGCAACATAAGGAAGATTTTCAGTATATTTATTTCGCTCTTCTATCCACTCTTGAAGTGAATTATCAATGTTATCTTTGCTGTGTTGCTTCACTTCATTCTTTAAAGCGTTTAAAACAGGATCATCAAAGACAACATTCATATTGTGAACACCAGCCAATTTAGCAACTTCTTGTTTGAATTCTTCTGTGCCATTTAATACAAGTGGCTGATCTTTAAATTTTTCAACAGCAAGACTTAAAGCAATATACGCTGACCCAGTAGTAAATTTTTGTGCATGAATTTTCTCACCAGCATCAATAATGGTCCCACCATCAATGCTTTTATACAAAATATTTCCATTCTTCAAAAAAGAAGGTTTTAAATTCTTACGTAAAAATTTACCTGTTTTTCCAGCTGTTTTCCCAGTTAACAAATTATTAGATAAAACAACGCGACGCTCATTCATTGAATGCAAAACATCCATAGCATCTTTATCACCAATATTTGCTTGTTGGTGTAACCAATCTAACCAATTTGGAAATCTAGTTTCTGCTAACTTTCTTTTAGCTATCGCTTGCTTTGTTCTTAATTCTTGTTGACGAAATGCTTTTTGTAATTTTAACGTTTTTCGTATTCCCGCACGTAAACTTTTTGGTGTCAGTCTCAATAAAGAACTTTGTTGTTTATACCACATAAACAGTTGATTATAAAAAGCATCCTTTTGCGTACGTAATATTTGATATTTTTCTCGTCTTTCTAAATCGCTTGCATTTTTTTGTTCCTTATATCGAGAATACAAAAGTGTCTTAGTCTTACTGTTTTTTCCACGTAAAACTGGTACATATTGCTTCTGTATAATTGGCTTATAATCTTCATAAGTACCAAGTCTCTTTTCAAGAGCTCGTAAAGACAATGCTCTATTACAACTGCTAGCTTTAACCCATAAATCAAGATCAGAAGCTCCTATGACTAATCCACTCCCTTGTTTTTTTACAACGAGACCATGATCAGCAAAACTCTTATGCAGCGCTAACCAATCTGTATAATTAAGTTCTTTAGATATCCTTCCAACATAAGTTGAAAGAGATTCAACTCCGGTCCTATACTCAAAGTTTTTTATCTTTGGTTGCTTGATATTTTCAATGTCACATTCTAATCCATGTGGTGTCTTGATTAAGTTATATTCTTGTTCAATTGTTTGACAGGTTTTCATAAGTGTACGTTTGTCAAAAAAAGGTTCGTAATTACGAAAATTTTCAGGATTTATTTTGTTGATAGCAATATGAATATGCAGATTTTCTGTATCTTTATGGATAGCTGAAATACGTTGATGATTTTCGTAACCTAGCGCAGCACAAAATTTATCTTCAATTGCGTAGAGTGTTTCTCTCTCTGGAGTTTCTCCAACCGGAAAAGATAAGACCAAATGATATGTTTTATCAGTCTTTGATCTTTTATTTTGATCTTGAGTTTTTAAAATGAATTCTGTTGCCATAACAGGATCATCTGTATGACAATTTGTAACTCTTACTGATGCTACTTTTGCGCTATTTTGTATATTATCATCAATTATGTAATCGGATGTAAGTTTCCAATCTCTTGGTAAACTTCCCCCATCTAAATCCATAATATAACGAGCCAATCGTGCCATATTGGATGTTGATTTTTTTCTTTCAACACGCTTAGCAATCATAGTGCGGATATTTTTTCAAAAATTTGTTTTTGGAGTTCACGAAATGCTACCATCATTTTATCTATATCATTTGGTACTCCACCTTTCCCATTATTTGTAACTAACCATAATTTTAATAAACCAGCTACTCTCCCTAAATCGCCTTGTAGCTTAGTGAGGTCCTTTACCGCCTCATAATCTATATTCGCTTTTACGGGTTCAAGTTGTCCAGTAGTACGCAGGTAAGTAGAAATAGACAAGCCTGTCTGTTTTGCATTTTCTTCTATGCTTTCTTTTTCCTCGAAAGTGCACCAAACACTTAATCTAAATTTTCTTGGTCGTGTCATTTTCCCCCTCTTAAATTGCGGATGCAATCAAACCTCGTAGAGCAAGATACGTTGAGCATTTTATGCGAATAAGTTGGGTAATGTTAGTTGCGTAGCGCTACATTACACATCTTGCCGTTTTCTTAAAGAAAAACTTTTATAAAAATTACCAAAATATCCCTTTAATTGACAGTTCTATTTATTTTTTGTAAAGATTTGAAAAATTTTGTAAAGAATTATAAAAAGTTGGTAAGTTAATGAAAAAAAAAACAGAATGGGGGAAAATGCGAATAGTCTTTCTAGCCAACAAAGATTTAATTTTAAAATCCATTAAAGAAGGGTATTCCCTAAAAGAAATTTTAAGAAAAAATCCAAATTTAAATATTTCATATGACGCCTTAGCATCATATGTGCGAAAATATTTTAAAAAGAATCTTGAGACTACTGCTACATCAGATTTATCAGTAAAAACTCAATCCAAAGAATCTACTTCTGCTAATCCTATTACAACACAACAAAAATCACGTACATTTATACACGATACAAACAAAAAATTAGAGGATATGATATGACAAATATTCACATGACCTTACAAGGTAAAGGAGGAGTAGGAAAATCATTTGTAGCTAGTCTTGTGATGCAATATTTACTAGAAAATAAAATAGACGTGAAAGGTATAGACACTGATCCTGTTAATCAAACTTTTGCTAACTATAAAAATTTTAATGTAAAGCATTTAAAACTTCTCGAGCAAAGCGTAATTATTCCCCGTAATTTTGATACTCTTATGGAAGAATTGCTTCATTCTAATTGTCAATATGTTATTGATAATGGAGCTACAACATTTTTACCTCTAGCCTATTATTTAAAGGAAAATGAAGCTTTTGATCTGTTGGCCGCTGCTAAAAAGAATGTAATTATTCATACAATTATCACTGGTGGACAAGCACTGGCCGATACATTATCTGGATTATTTTCCATATGTACCCAAATTCCAAAAACAGCAAATATCGTCGTTTGGAAAAATGAATTCTTTGGTCCCATTACAGCTAATGGAAAAAACTTTGAAGAAATGAAAGTATTTGAAGAAACTAAAGAAAGAATTTCTGCTATTGTTACAATTCCACAACAAACATCTAGCACTTTTGGGGAGGATATAAAAACAATGCTTGATAAAAAATTAACCTTTAACGAAATTACAAATTCAAACGAATTCAGCATTATGGCCAAAAGCCGCTTAGCACGCGTCAAAAGCATGTTATTTGACCAGATAGCTATTATTCCAGGAATATAAAATGTCCGTTGATATTGATGCCATTCGGCAAAAAATAACTAAAGAATTTAATCAACTTGTTCCACCAAATGATCCAATTCTCATGACTGTTTTTTTATCTGATATAATGCTAGATTCAGCTTTAAAAACACTTCACGAACATCAAAATCAAATGATCAATTACATTTTAACTGCACGTAATGCTATGGTAGAGGAAGAAAAAAAAACAGCTGGAAAATTAATAACTGAAGCAGCCACATATATAAACAAAGAAATCAACCAAGAAATGAGTAAAAACTTGAATTATATTTCTGAACAAATGAAATCATATGAAATCTCGTTATCCAAAGTGTCTGCTATAAAATCAAGTGTAGATGATAATATGGAAAGATTTTTAAAAAAACTCAGAAATTATGGAATATTAATAGGTGCTAGTTTATTAGCAAATATTCTCTGTTTTTTTGCTCTTATAATCCATTATTATATAAATTAATATTTTTTAAATCACTTGAAAAAAGTATAGACTTTTTAAAATTCTTATTCAGTGTTTATATCTCAAAATGGAGCCGCATCTTTATGATACGGCTTTTTTTATACCTAAAAAGCAGGCGCCCCCCGCACCTGCTATTTTATTTACGCAACATCCTCATACTCATCACGAAAATAATCATCATCACT
>NZ_JBHIRJ010000017.1:0-27373 GCF_042197045.1 Bartonella sp. AA74HLJMH | reverse complement strand
CGTAACTGGGTACGCAGGGCTATCGAGGGTTTAGAAAAAACGAAAAACACGAACAACAATGGTGGAAACAATGGAAATTACACTCAAAAGAAAAAAAGCATTGGGGAGCGTATCGCAGACAGTCTCCTTGATATCGGAAATCGAGGGTATTTTGAAACACATTCATGCGATGATACCTCCGAGCGGTCCGTTTGTTTTGAAGGATGGCAGCCAATTAACGAAACAGCAGGAATCGATTGCTTTAGAGGCTGGTGATCAATTGCAAGAGCTCTTCGCAGTGAAAGCAGGTAAAGAGGATATAGCAAAAGCTATTCGCATGCTGTCGTGTGGTTTGAAAATAGCACAACAATCAGACCATGAGGGAATGGCGTTGACCTATGGAATGGTTTTGGAAAATGTCTCTGCATGGTCACTGATGACAGTGGTCAAACGGATTTTATGTGATGAAATAAATTGTTTATCCGATACGTTTTTTCCGAGCACACGAGAACTTGTCAGGTTGTGTCGAGATTTAGAAAACAGTCTTTTGAGAAAAGCCAATTTTGTACGCAATGCTGTTTTGAGATTCCGTGAAAAGGAGTTGAAAGAACAAGCAGAGAAAGAGCATTCAACGCCTATAACGCTTGTTCACAAGCAAGAGCTTGAAGAAACTTTAAATGGCATTGGTGGGATAATGAAACGCTTTGGTCCACAGCAAACTAGTGAAAAGTGCTGATGATTTTACGATTAGGCATGTGTTTAAATCGATAAAAAGATACCGTAGGAAATAAATATGTTTACAGATAAGCAGCTAAGAGCCTTGTTTGGCATTATAACTTTTATATTTTTATGTTTTTTAGGAATTAAAAAAAATCCCTACTTTATTCAAAGTATTTTGATATTCGCATCTGTTTCTTTGGTAATAGTCACAGCGGTTTTTGCAATTTTATGCAATTCTCATATTCCTTTTGAGTTGCAGAACAATCCAAAATACAAACGCAGCAACACAACAGGTTGGAAGACATTAACACGTGATTTACAACAGTATATGCACAGACTTTTAAAGCTAATAAGTTTAGCGCTTGTCGTTTTAATTTTTCCAAATAGTTATAAAGAAACTGTTTTTTTACCTGTCATTTCTAAGTACGTGGAGTATAAGCTTTCTTTTCCATTGGATACCGTACTTTGGTACTCAGATATTGCTCTTTGGTATTCCTTTTTAGTCTGTGTATTTTTCCTTATGTTACGTACACGCAGTTTAATAAATATATCTATTTACACACTACAGTGCTCCGTTAAAAAGCTATAGTAAAATTTCCGATTTTATAAAACTGTTCAGATTACGTTGTTTCTTCTCAACGTTCGATAAAATCAACAAGAGCATAAAAAACTATCGAAAGCAGTTTGATACTCTTTGTAGCAGGAAAGAGATCAACGCATTGAACGAAGCATGGCGTCACGTAAAATTGCGTTAATCCGTGTTTGATATCCTTTCCCTTGACTTTTAAGCCACGCTAGAACGTCTGAATCCACACGTACTGTTGTGACAGTTTTGGTTGGTTTATAGAATGGATTGCGAACGGCGTTTTTCCAGAATGCATCATTGAGTGACGGAATATCACTATGATCAATTGCACTGTCCGGCATTGCAGCCAGCTTATCAACTTCAACTCTCTGTTTATCTGTCAAAGGTGATAAGTTACCTACATCAATTTCATAACGAACTTTCTTCTTCATAACGTTTCCTTTCTTTTGAGTTGGCTCGCCGCGCTGAAATAATACGGATTACTTCTATACCATCTTTATCATCATGGACAGTATGCGCCACGAGCAGCAGTAAAAAACCATCCACAAGACCCAAAGTTTGCCAACGATATTCTCCGTTTTCAATACGGTCTTGTTTAACCATGGCGAACGGGTCTGCAAAAACACGAGCAGCAATTTCAAAACTGACACGGTGCTTTCTAAGATTACTTTTCGCTTTAGCTTCATCCCATTCAAATCTTATTTTCATATCTTATGTTAATACATTTATGTATGTATTTCAAGAGTTTTAAATGAACACTGAACTATTTATGTTTTTTTGCATATTAAATATAATTTTATATGTTAAAAAACAATAATATCATTTTGAAATAATTGAAAAAATAAGCAAATCATGCTAAGATTTTCTATGTATTAAAATACAAGTTTAAGGTAAAAAAACATGCTAAATAAAGTGACATTAATCGGGCGTTTAGGTGCTGATCCCGAAAGCAAAACAATGAATTCTGGAGCAGAAATAGTCAATTTTCGTATGGCAACTTCTGAAAGCTATACGGATAAAAATACTCATCAAAAAGTAGAGAAAACTGAATGGCATTCAGTTGTGATTTTTAATCCACATTTGGCAAAAATTGCACTTCAGTATCTAAACAAAGGTTCAAAAGTTTACGTAGAAGGAAAATTACAGACACGCAAATGGCAAGATAAAAATGGGCATGACCGTTACACAACAGAGATTATTTTACCACAATTCAAAGGCGAGTTGTATTTGCTTGATGTAAAGAAAGATCAATCTGCCCCTTCTTCCGTTACTTCTCAAAATTATGCTATCGCTTCAGGTGCCGCTGATCATAGTGCATCTCTTAATGACAGCATACCATTTTGATTGATAAAATATAACAAAGGGAAACATGTGGGCTCCCACAGATTAGGGGATGTATGAAGAAGAAAGATGCTTACATTTCACAAGTGAAAGTACGTCAAGATCCTGTTAATCAATTGGCAATTGAAATGCGTGCTAAACGCTTTGGTTTGACTATTGAAGAGGCTAAAAATCCGCTTGCTGGTACTTATGTTGGGCGGCTGTGTTTGCAAGGCATGCTTACTCAAGACCAGTATGATGCTGCGCAAAAATATCTTGAAGTGAAAAATGACTATTTGTGTGCAAAAGGTTTACCAAGCGCTGTTTATGATGAAATACCATCATCTTCTGATGACAAAGCAAGAGAAAAATGGGTTGAATTTGCAACAGAACAGTTTTCTAATATGCAAGAGGCGATAAAAGAAACACAACATCTCTATAGACAGTATAATCTTTATGCAGCAATACAATATATTGTTGTCGAAGACAAAACATTACCACATCTTGTGAATTCATTGTGGGTCGCTCTTAACGCGCTTCATAAATATTTTAACAGAAAAAACAAATGGTAAATGTTTTGCTGTTATTTTCCTATAAAAGCATGAAAGCTCTTGAAGAATAAACATTAGAATGTTATATTTTTATATAATATTAGTGGGAGTGTTTTATGCATACAACAAAATTACGTAAAGTTGGAGGGTCAGTTATGCTCTCTATACCGCCCGCATTGCTTGATGTTCTTCACCTTACTGAAAATACGCAAGTGGGTTTGGCTATTGATAATGGACAATTGGTTGTGAAACCACAGATATCGCCAAATTACACCCTTGAAGAATTATTAGCGCAATGTAATCCTTCAGATGATTTTGCGGATGAGGATGTGGAGTGGTTTGATGCTAATCCTGTTGGCAGAGAGCTCTTGTAATGAAGCGGGGTGAAATTTGGTTTGTATCGCTTGACCCAACTTCTGGTTATGAGCAAAGAGGGGCGCGTCCTGTACTGATTGTGTCACCGGAGGCGTTTAATCGTGTAACAAAAACACCAGTTGTTTTGCCCATTACAAGTGGAGGAAATTTTGCGAGAACAGCAGGGTTTGTTGTTTCATTGGCAGGAACAGGATTGCATACAACAGGTGTGATACGTTGTGATCAACCACGTGCTATCGATATAGCAGCACGTAATGGAAAAAAAATGGAAACAGTTCCCTCTATAATTATGAATGAAGTGCTAGCCAAATTATCGACATTTCTAACTTAGTATTTGTATTACAGTGGATACAAAGATTATGACAGTATCTATTCGGTTGCCTAGCGAACTTGAAACACGTTTGAATAATTTAGCTGCTAAGATAGGACGTACAAAATCTTTTTATCTACGCGAGATTATTGAATGCGGAATAGAGGAAGCAGAGGATTATTATTTAGCTTCACAAGTAAGTAAGAGAGTCCGTTCAAAGAGGAGAAGCAGCTTTTTATAGTTCTGAAGAGGCGAGGAGAGAGCTTGGCTTGTTCCTCGAAGATTAGGTGTTAACAAACTGAAGCAAAAGCTGAGCAAATATTTTCACAAAAGCTTATCGCTATGTTGATTTAAAAGTAATCATCTGAGTAATTTAAATGTTTGAATTTCTTTTTTAATTTGTCCCGTTCTTCAATCGCCTCATCTCGTTCCCTAACAGCATTGTCACGGTCTTTTAGCACTGAATTATAGGAATTAACTAGATTATTATGAGTATCGCAAAAACTTTTAAATCCTTTTGATGCTAAAAACTCATACAGACCAACAAGGAAGATTGTTATTACTAACAAAATTGTTGTTGGGACTCCGAAAAAATGAAGTATAGCGATTCCTATTACTAGGCAAATTGTGATTTCGATCTCTACATACAAAAGAAACAAAAACAGCATGATTGGTATTGTAATTACGAGTACTATTATTCCCACATCTAAGGACTCGTAGAGAAGGATTCCTGTAGATATTATAGCTATAGATATCAGTACGTGCGTGAAATCACTACTATCATAATAATAATTATCACCTATTTCGCAGTAGGGCGACGAAAATACATATCTAAAGATTGACCAGAAAATAGAAATAATCGATATTGCTGTCAAAACTCGAAGAGATAGAGAACCTGATATAAATAGTACATCAATTATTACTACTATTGCACTTAAATATATTGATATTGGTTCCATACTCCTCCCCCCTTTATTAATTTCTCAGTTGTATAATTGATTCGTTTAGAAGATACAATTGTGAGTGGTTGGTTGTTAAAGACACTAGATTTAGGTGAAAAAAATAAAAAATACACAATATAGTGATTTTTTTGTTGACATGGTGTGAATAATAGTGTTTTATGGCGTTGCTGTACTAGTCGAATTGCGTCTAGAATTACGGTAAAGGTATAACCTTTCTTATAAGTTTATATGATTGTTCAGAGCCCTGCTTTTGCGGGGTTTTTTTATTGTCTTGTTTACAAAAAGAAACACACATGAAAACCACTGAAAAACTTGCAAAAAGAACGCCCCCAAAGGCAGGTCAAGGGCGGGTAAAAGGTGTGCCAAATAAAACGACACGTATTTTGAAAGAAGCAGTGCTTAAGGCAGCAGAGCGCGCTGGTAAGAAATATGGTGATGATGGTTTGGTCTCTTATCTAGAAAAACAGGCAATCAAATGCCCCGCTGCTTATTTGGCATTGTTGGGGAAGATTTTGCCTCTTCAAGTGACAGGGGAAGATGGGGGAGTCATTAAGATGATAACGCGTGTGGAAATCGCGCCTTTAGTTCATGACAACACGACAGATTAATATTGTTCCAAAGCTTATACCGATTTTTACAGATAAGGCTTTGGTGCGTGCGGCTTGGGGAGGGAGAGGATCTGGGAAGACAAGATCATTTGCCTTGATGGCTGCTTTAAAAGGCTATCAATTTGGTAGGAGAGGGATATCAGGCACTATACTTTGTGCACGTCAGTTTCAGAATTCTTTGGCAGAAAGTTCATTGGAGGAAATTAAACGCGCCATTGAAGCGCACGACTTTTTAAAGGACTATTACAAGGTTGGGGAGTCGTCGATTAAGTCGATAGATGGTCGTATAGCCTTTCAGTTTTCTGGTCTGGACCGGAATATTGCAAGTATCAAGTCTATGGGGCGTATTTTGCTTTGTTGGGTTGATGAGGCAGAGCCCGTTACAGAGACGGCTTGGCAAACGCTTATACCGACGTTGCGAGAAGAAGGAGAGGGATGGCGGGCAGAGTTATGGGTGACATGGAACCCGTTGCGAGAGAATGCCCCCGTTGAGAAGCGGTTTCGCTTTTCAGACAATGAGGCAATCAAACGTGTTGAGATCAACTGGTCAGACAATCCGAAGTTTCCCAAGATCTTGAATGAAGCACGACTTGATGATCTGAGAAACCGCCCCGAGACCTATAAGCATATCTGGGAAGGGGATTATCTGAAAGCGGTTCAAGGCGCTTATTATCAAAAGGAAATGTTGGCAGCCGAGCAGGAGGGGCGGATAGGGCGTGTTGCTCGTGACCCCTTGATGCAAATACGTGCTTTTTGGGACATTGGGGGTACGGGCGCCAAGGCAGATGCAACAGCGATATGGATAGCGCAATTTGTTGGTAGAGAGATCAGAGTGCTTAATTATTACGAAGCACAGGGGCAGCCTTTATCGGAGCATATCGGTTGGTTGCGTCACAATGGTTATGAGAAGGCATTGATGGTTTTGCCCCATGATGGTGCGACCAGAGACCGTGTGCACAATGTGAGTTTTGAGAGTGCTTTAAATGATGCGGGTTTTGAAACGCAAGTGATCCCTAATCAAGGGGCAGGGGCGGTTAAGATGCGTATAGAGGCGGTGCGGCGTATTTTGCCGTCTGTTTGGTTTAATGAAGAGATGACGGTAGCAGGGCGCAAAGCACTGAATTGGTATCATGAGAAATGGGATGAGAAGCGCGGCATTGGTTTGGGTGCAGAGCATGATTGGTCGAGCCATGGGGCGGATGCCTTTGGTTTAATGTGCATTGTCTATGAAGCACCCAGTGTCAAACCCAAGCAAGAGCGTTATTGCACTATGGAAAGAGAAGCGGCATCATGGATGGCATTCTAGATCAAGACTTTCAAAAAACGACAATCCTTGATGAATATGAACTCTATAAGCGTTTAAAGTCTTGGTACGCAGAAGATGTTGAACATGTTAATGAATGGCGTGAACAGGCGCGTGAAGATTTTGATTTTTATAATGGTCGTCAATGGGCAGAGGAAGATCTTGCGGTTTTAAAAGAGCAACGCCGTCCTGTCATGACTTTTAACCGCATTGCACCCCTTGTGAATGCTATTGTTGGGGCGGAGCGTAATAATAAGCGCGAAGTACAGTTTCAACCACGGCAAATGGGAGCGGCAATACCCAATGAATTGCTTACTGGAGCAGCAGAATGGTTTCGTGATGAGGCGGAGGCGGAATATGCCGATTCCGATGCTTTTCAGGATATGGTTATTTGCGGTATGGGCTGGACAGATACGCGGCTTGATTATGATACAGATCCCGAAGGGATACCTGCTGTTCAACGTTTAGATCCCTTAAAAATGGTTTGGGATGCCAATGCTGTAAGACCAAATCTCATTGACGCACAGCGTATGTGGTATGTTGATCGCAAATCCGTTGAGGATGCTAAAAGTCTTTTTCCTGATGTTGCTGTTGAAGATCTTAACGCCGATTGGGCTATCGATAGTACAACCGCTTCTGAGGATTCTCATGTGTCGCTTGATGCGTATCAAGATGACTCCAATGCGACTTCTCTCTCAGATCCGTATTCTGGGAAACGCTATGTTACGCTGGTTGAATGCCGTTGGTTTGAATATGAGACCACTTACAAGGCGCCTGATCTTCAAACCGGACAGATGCGCAACTATAGCAAACAGGAGTTTGAACAGCTTCAAAGGGTAATGCCACAATTACAAGGGGTGTGTTTTAATAAAAAAGTGGTGAGACGCGCTTTTCTGGGACGACGTCTTTTAGCAAAGCCCGATAAGCCATTAGCACCTGATGGGCAACTTGGGTGGGAGTGTATCACGGGCACGCTGGATAAGCTTAAAAACCAGTTTTACGGGATTGTTCGCCCCGCAAAAGATCCACAAAAATGGTCGAATAAATATTTTAGCCAAGTGATGTATATCCTTAATAGCCAGTCTAAGGGCGGCTTGATGGCAGAACGAGGCGCTTTCGATGATGATCGCCAAGCCATGGAAAGCTGGGCGCGAACGGATACGATTACTTGGGTTAAAAATGGCGCGCTTACAGGAGGGAAAATTCAACCAAAGCCAAGTGCACAATTTCCCAATGGATTTTTCCAGCTGTTTAATGAATCGCGTGAAGCGATAACGCATGTAACAGGGTTATCGGCTGAGTTTATCGGAACACGGGAGGTCAACCAAGCCAATGTGCTGGAAAATACACGCCGGCAATCAACGCTTAATTTGCTTGCGGGGCTGTTTGATAATCTCAAGCTTTATCGGTGTAGGCAGGGAAAGATTATCCTTTATCTCATTCAGAATTATCTCTCTGATGGGCGTCTGGTACGTATTTCTGGACAAGAGAATGCGCAGTATGTTCCATTAACACGTGAAGCTGTCACAACGCTTGAATACGACATTATTGTTGATGATTCACCGACAAGCCCCAATGAAAAAGAGAAAACTTTTGCGACAATTACGCAGATGTTGCCATTGCTTGGTGGGTTCTTAACACCGGAGATGATTCCAGATCTTTTAAAGCTTTCCCCACTACCGGCAACATTGGTAGCAAATTTAACGGCAAAAGCACAGCAGGCACAACAAGAACAACAGCAACAGCAGATGATGCAACAAAGCCAAGGGGCGCAATTAACTCCAGAGCAACAAGCAAAGATTGCTGTTTTACAGCAAGAAGCGCAAGCAAAGAGCACACTCTATCAACTTGATGCGCAGCAGAAACAAGCGGCATTGCAGCAGAAAAATATCGAACTTTTCTTGAAACAAGAACAAGCGCGCATGCAGCTCGAACTTCAACAGGCAAAAAATGAGATAGCGCAGCGTGATTTAGAACGCAAAGCTTTACAGACACAGTTGGAACACTATCGAGTTTTGACAAAAAATATAATAGCACATTGAAGGGACAGAATATGGAAGAAGAGTTTACGCCAGAAGAACAAGCAATCTATGATGAACATTTTGCCAGTGATAATGTTGTTGAGTTGGTCGAGCCAGAACAAGTTGAGGAAGTTTTTGATGCAGAGGAAAGTTCTGAACAGCCAGCTGTAGAACCACTTCAAGAGCAGCCAAATTCTGATGTAATAGAATCTGATAAACTAGAGCAAGAGCGGCAAGCACGACAAAAGGCAGAACAAAGCGCCATTGAAGCGCGTGAATTGGCTATTGAACTTGCGCAAAAATATGCCGCAATGCAGGAAGAAATCACGCGCCGCCGTGAGGAAAATATTCCCTCCCTAGAAGACGACCCAAAAGCACATTTTGCATGGCTTAGTCATAAGGTACAAGAACAACAGAAATTGCTTGATGAGTTTTCTCATATGAGAGAGAGCCAAGAGCGCATGAGTCAAGAGGAATATGAACGCCAAAAGTTGGGGGATTATTTCGAGGAAGCCAAAGCGCAAGTACAAGATAAATATCCAGATTTAGACAGTATCACGGACTATCTCTATGAAAGAGCAGACAGTGTTTTACAAGCGCAAGCAAGCCTTTATCCGCAATGGAAAGACCCAGAGGCACGGCAACAACAAATTGGTGCTGAATTGCGCCAAATATGCCAGCAGTGTCAGAAAGCTGGTATAAACCCAATTGAGGTGCTGGTGCAAAAAGCAAAAGCTTTTGGGTATAGTGGCGCGCCCGTTAAGGACGAAGTAGGAGCTCTTCAAGAGCGTTCTCAAGCAGCGCGGACGCTTACAGCGCGCGGCGGACAAGTTCCAACAGGCGGTATGGATGTGAGAACGCTCTTTTCCATGCCAGAAGCCGAATTTGCTGTATGGGTTGAGAAAAATCCCGAAAAATTTGAACAAATTATGAGCAGAGCGTGAGATGTGCGTGGTGACGCAACAGAGAGAACCAAGTGATTTTTATCGTTTGGTTATGCCGCAAGGCGAGTTTTAAAAACCAAGAAAGGCATTGATTGAAATGGCAGTAACACAGGTAAATCTTAATGACCCATTAGCCGTTGGCGTTTGGGCTAAGATGCTAAACACAGAAACTTCAAAAGCGTTGCCCATTGCACCGCTGATGGGAAAAGGAAAAAACAGCATTATTCAAGTATTGGATATGCTAGGAAAATCCGCTGGTGACTCTGTGACGAGCGGATTAAGAGTCCAACTTATGGGGGATGGCGTTAGCGAGGGACAAACGCTGGAAGGCAATGAAGAAGCACTCCAATTTATGAATGAAACGGTGCGTATTAACGAGCTTTCTCATGCTGTACGCGTAAAATATGAAGGCACCATTGATCAACAACGTGTTTTATTTAATTTACGAACAGAAGCAAAGGATGGGCTTGTTGATTGGTATGCAGATCGCTTAAGTTTGATGTTCTTCATTCAGGCAGCAGGTTATACAGCACCATGGATTCACTTCGAGGGACGCACCATAACCCTTAAACCCGTACACTATGGTTTTAATGCTCCATTAGAGCCAAGCAAATTGCGTATTATTCGTGCCAATAAGAAAAAGACTGATGAAGAACTTACAAAAGACGATGTTTTTACATTAGATCTTATAGATCAGGCTGTTGAACGCGCAAAACTTGCTAATCCACGTTTGCGCCCTGTTCGTGTTGATGGAAAATCGGCATATGTGATGTATCTCCACCCAACACAGGTGACCCAATTGCGTACCAATACAAAGAGCGGGCAATGGTTAGACATTACCAAGGCAGCTTATGATGGCTCTGGAGCTAAGAACCCAATTTTTAATGGTTCTTTGGGGATGTATAACGGTGTCATTTTGCGTGAAGCTGAACATGTCCCCAATGGTATCAATTCAAAGACACAAGAGCCTGTAACATCTGTTCGCCGTGCTGTGTTGCTTGGTGCGCAAAGTGTTATCATGGCTTATGGGCGCGTTGGCAATGGAGCAACAGGAGGCGATGGGAAAGGGGGAACACGCTATAAACTTGTTGAAGAACTGTTTGATTATCAACGTGAATTTGGGGTTGCAGCTAAAACCATTATCGGCATGAAAAAATCACGCTATACCTTGCCGCATTCTGATCAAGGGGGGCAGGATTTTGGTACGATTGTTATCCCTTCTTTTGCCGAAGCAAGCTAATTATTAAAGGATGACAATTATGGCAGAAAAATCGCTAATTACACAGGAACCTGTTGAGACCGTTGAGACTGTTGAAACCGTTGGCATAATAGATGAGGGATTGCCACCTGTTTTGCAAGGACGCAACAACTCTACGCAGCAGGTTAGTTTTTTACGGGCGCGTGTTAAATGTACAGATCAAGGGTTGATAACAAAAATTGGCGTTCTACCCCGAGGGGCTTTTATAAAAAGTATTACAGCTTATACCATGGAGGATTTTGAAGATGTAACAGCTACATTTGGAAAAGAGCCTCATGGTAATGATTATGGAGATGTAGGGCTTCGGCAATCTACCGATGGCAATCTGTACCTCCCTATGGAGGAACGAGATGTTCCATTAGAAGCTGAAAGTACGATTTACATGACACGAGACAAGAAAAGCACCAAAGGTGATGCTGAGGTGATTGTTGAGTTTTACACTAATCGTTAAAGGCAAGGGGGCGTTTATTGCTTGCGTCCCCCTCCTATACAAGATGCCCCAAGACATTTGGAAGAGGCTGATATGACAATAATAGTACAGACAGGTGGTCCGATTGGAGACAAACAGACCATTGCTCCTTGGGATAAAAATTTTATCCAGATGTTAAATGATATTCAGGATGAAATAGATGATCAAACAGATGAGTATGTTGATCAAGTGCAAAGGGCGATATTTTCGGCTATTCGCTTTTGTGAACGATTGCCTTTTTATTTCAATGAAAGCCGCGAAGTTGTTTTTACCACTCTAAAGGGCAAAAGCCGTTATGGCGCAGAGGAAAATCCAGTTATTCCGGCTGCTGTTCGCATTGTTGATGCTTACGTTTATGAAGATAATCACAGCAAAGCAAAGCTTTTGCAGGTAGATCCTCTTGTTATTGAGAATCTTGAGGATGATTGTAGCCATGGCATGCCTACACGCTATGCTTATTTTGAACAAAAGCTTGTCTTGTATCCAACACCAGAGCGCGTTTATTCTATCAGGCTTATTCTTGACCCTGTAAGAATAAAAGATATTGAGAGTGCACAAGAAGCGTCCATATGGTTTTTAGAAGCCTATGAACTGATCAAAACGCGTGCAAAATATGAAATTTATACCAATATTATTAAAGAACCACAGATGGCAGCGGCAGCTTTTGCCATGTTTCAAGAGCAACTCGATGCGCTTCAAATTGAAACATCACGGCGCAAGAATTTGTTAAAAATTCAACACACGGATTTCTGATGACCTTTATTCCTATTGCTGAGTATAGACCAGATGTTGCATTTATTAATAGTGGTTATTCTAGTGAGATCGTGAACGTTTTACCTGCACCAAATTCGTATATTCCGTTTCCCATTGTGGCGCCGGTCTCAGATCCTTTTCCGGATGTGATTTTGGGGGTCTATGCGGTGCGCTCATTGGGTGGTGTGCGCATCATTGTGGGGGCACCAACAAAACTTTATGAATATGACAACAGCACGCGCGGCTGGAAAGACATTAGCAAACCTCACACACAATATCACGCCAATGAGACTGCACTTTGGTCTTTTGCCTCCTTTGGTGATCATATCATTGCTGTTAATAGCAATGACCCACCACAAATGCTTTCGTTAAAAACGGATGAAAGGTTTTGTGATTTGAGCGGTAATCCCCCGCGTGCTGGACTTGTGCGTGTGTGGGGTGATTTTGTTTGCCTGATGCAATTAACAGATAAGCCAAACCGTGTTCAGTGGTCCGGTTTGAATGATGCGACACATTGGACGGTTGGGGAGAAAAGTTGCGATTATCAAGATTTTCCCGATGGAGAATATGTTCAAGGGTCTACGGAATCAACAAATCCACTTATTTTTATGCGCTCCGCCATTTATCACGCAACCTTTGTACCAGGCTCTAAAATTATATTCAGTTTTGCAAAAATAAAAGACAAAATAGGGGCGAAAAGCAGCACAGCAATTGCAAGCCGTGGAGACTGTACTTTCTTTGTCTCTGATGATGGTTTTTATCAAATCAACAGTGCTGGTGAAATGCTCCCTATAGGCTTTGGTAAAGTCGATAAAACCATCTTCACACTTTACAATAATTTTGCCATTGATGAGATGAGAGCATGTATTGATCCGGTCTATTCTCGTGTTTATTTTTCTATCAATGATAACACTGAAGGGATGCATATTTATGTTTATGATTGGCTTTTGCAAATATGGAGTGTCATTAAGGGGCAAAACCTTCTCTTATTTCCCCTTTTTGCAGCCGGTTATACATTAGAAGGCTTAGACGAAGTACAAGAGAGCTTGAAAGATTTACCAGCTTCTCTTGATAGTAAAATGTGGCAAAATGGTGCGCCTGTTTTGGGAGCTTTTACGCCAGACAACACATTTGGTTTTTTTGCGGGTCCTCCGATGGAAGCAGTTATTGCTTCACAAATTGTGGGGGATACGGGCAGGCAAATCAACCTGATGAGTGAGGCTTTTGTTCAAGCGGATACAACAAAAGGTTTTTTAAGTGTTGGGGCGGCATTTATCATTGATAACAAGAACCAATTAAATTGGGCTAAAGAGCGTTATGCCGGCTATAATATTGGGATGTATAATATCCGCTCACGGGCGCGTTATCACGCTTTGCGTCTGAGAATACCAGAAGGCACGCCATGGACACATATAACAGGCTTTGATGTAACGCTGAAACCCGCGGGCGTAAGATGAGTTTTAAGATCTATAATACAGAAAAATGGAGCGCTGAACAAATGGCGCCCTATTTTGACAATGTCATAAAATCGATAGCTTATTTTAATCAAAAATTCCCTGATGATTATAATACAGAGACCATTTTAAACGATATTTTGAAGGGAGAAAAAGTTCTTTGGATTATCGTTGATGCGCATGAAAACTTTATGGCGCATGTCACAACACAGTTACAAGAACTCGTCACTGGAGCATTAAGGGCGGTTGTTGTCACGCTTGGTGGAAAGGGAGGAGCACCCTTAACAAAGCTTATCACTCAGATTGAAGCTTATTACAAGGAAAAAGGGGCAAAAGAGCTTGTCATCATAGGCAGGCGAGGGTGGGAAAAATCTCTTAAATCGCATGGATATCTCGTTAATCTTTTAGAATATAGAAAGCAGCTTTAATATGGGAAAAAGTTCTAAACCAATCCAGAATACCCAAAACACGACGCAAACAAATGAACCCCCTGCATGGGCAAAAGGTATTTTTGAACACGCAGCTCAAGATGCCATGACTTTTTATAACCAAGGCAGCGGAAAAGCCGTTTATGACGGGCAGCGTGTTGCGGGTTTAAGTGATCAAACAAAGAATGCGATTAATGGGCTTAGCAATAATACGCATAACTATGATAACAATTATTTAAATGGATTAGCCACAGGGCAAAATTCAACAAGCCAAAACTTAAAGAACATGGCTTCAGGGCAACAAATAGGCAATAACCCTTACTTTAATGAAGCACTTCAAAACGCATTAAATAAAGCAACAAGCTCTATTAATAGTTCATTGGCAGGTGCTGGGCGTTATGGTTCGGGTGCGCATACCGGCGTTTTGGCTGATGAATTGGGGGGCATAGCAACACAAGCTTTATCACAGCAATATAACCAAGATGTCAACAACATGATGCAAGCTAATGGAATGATTGACCAAGCAAACCAAAATCAGTTGGCGGGCGCCAATAACTTCTTTCAAGGTCAAGGTCAGGTAAATCTTAATGCGTTGACGGGAGGGAGTGTACTTGATGCCAATCATCAACGGCAATTAGATGAAGAGCGGCAAAAATGGGAGCAGCAGAACAATCTTGATTGGGACCAGTTAAGTAAGTTGCTTACAGCTGGTGGGGCTGTTGCTGGAAATTATGGAACGCGAACAGGACAAATGACGACATTGACTCCACAGCCAAAACCTAATCCGTGGGAGATTGTTGGAAATGTTGGAACTATCCTTGGTACTTTTGCTGGGCTTAGTGATATCAGAGCAAAAGAAAACATCAGAGAAGCTGGGCAGAGAAATGGCTATAAACTCTATGAATACAACTACAAGGGGCACCCAGAGCGCTATCGCGGGGTGATGGCACAGGATGTTTTGAAGTCAAAGCCAGAAGCTGTTTTCTTGCATAAGGCGACAGGTTTTTTGCATGTGGATTATAGCAAGCTTGGCTTTAAGATGGAAAGGGTGCAGTGATGGAACAAGAAAACACAAATTCTCTTTTAAAGTTGTTTGATCCAAAATTTTTGCGTCCCTTGATGTATCAGGTCATACCTCAATTGCCAAAGCATTTGTTCGAACAGCTTTCTACGCCTCCAAGCACGCCGTTGGAAGGGCGATACAAGCCAAGTTTTTTAGAACGTGCTGCTTTTAGCACAAACCCTTTTGATGCGAGCAATGGGGATAATACTCCACAAAAATTGAGTCCTACAGAGCTTATTCGTGGTTCTCAAGCAGGAGGAGGAGAAGTTGGGAAAAAAACGCCAGCAGAATTGATTATGTCTACGGATGATTTAAAGCGCCAAATGCCTCCATTACCGGATGTTTCAAAGGATACTGTTAAGATACAAGAGGCGCTAGAGCAACAAAAGCATGACTTCTCAGAGCAGGGAGGTGTTGCATCAATGATTCCTCAATCTCCACTTGTTGCGAACATTGATCAGTCTAGTGGGGATGAAGCTGGGCGACAGCAGAAAAATGTGATGGATTATATTGCTCAACTTAATGAGAAATCTATAGCGGAAAACTCTTTGAAAAACGATTCTGGAAATGATGAGGAAAAACTTTTTGATGCACCTATAGGAGAAGAAAAACATTTGAATGCACACTTACCAGAAGAGGAGCATTTAAAAGCAAGTGCTAAGCCCGAACAGGCAACCGATTATGTAAACGCAGTTGGAAATTTTATTCATAAAGATGCAAATCCAATCGGCTTATGGGAGCGTTTTAGAAAATCAGAATTTTCCGAGCATTTAATGGATTTTTTTGCGGGGCTTGCATCAGGAAAAACACCGCAAGAAAGTTTTTCAAATGCGGCACTTGTTATGCGGCAGGGCAATAATGTACGTGCTCAAAATAGACCAATTTTTGAGTTTTTACGCTCTAAAGGATACAGTGATAAAGACGCACAAGCCCTTGTGCAATATCCAGATCTTGCCATGAAAATCATAGGCAGCACGTTAAGCCCTCAAGAAGGCTATAGAACATTGACATCAGAAGAAAAGGCAGAGCAGGGATTGCCTGAGGATATGACTTTTCAAGTCTCAACAAGCACAGGGAAAATTATACCTGTCCAAGGAGGACAGCGTTCCACTACTTCTGGATTAGGGGGGAATACCGATGGCATGCTGTCAAAGCCTGAATCAGGTTATATGTATGTTAAGGATGAAAATGCACTTGGTGGCATACGTGCGGTGCCAATTGCAGGCAGTGGTTCAGAACATAAATTAATTCAAGAACAGAAGGAGGAGGAGCGTAAAAACCAACAAATGCAAATGCGAATTCTGGAAACAGCAGACAGGTCAAATCGTATACTCTCAGCATCTAAAGAATTGCTAAAAACTATTGAGGAACACCCGCATGTTGTTGGTTTCACTGGTCCTATAATGTCGTTCCTTCCTAATTCTAAGGCAAAAGATTTTGGGCATATGCTCGATTCATTGAAGGCAAGTATCGGGCTTGATGCCTTGAGAAAAGCAAAAGCATTTTCACCAAATGGCGCATCTGGCTTTGGGAATTTGTCTAATATGGAATTGCAAGCATTGCAAAACTCTGTAGCGGCGTTGTATCAAGATCTTTCTGCAGAGCAAATGAAGAAATCTTTAAAAACAGTTATTGACACTTTCAATAAATCCAATGCAGCAACGCGCGCAATTCTTTTTGGTGGTGCAGAAGCAACAAACGAGCTCGTTCGAGCCGCCTATGGGCAAGATGCTTATAAGGGAAATCATGCACAGTCAAATGATCCACTAGAAAAACAGATAGAAGCATTGCCGGAAGGCATGTTGTTCGTTGATAGAGATGGACGCATTAAGGAGAAACAAACCAATGGCTGAAGTAATCCCCCCTCTTATTAATCGTAAAAACACAAGAGTCATTGGGCATATAAGTGACTATACACCAGAACAGCTTCAAGAGCTTTTCGCGAAGAATAAGGAAAGGCTAAGTGGTTCTGTTACAGGAAATAATGGTGCAACAGAGGAAGATGGTCCACATCCAAGTGCAGCGGGTGCTTTTGGATGGGGAGCTCTTCATGGGTTAACTATGGGGTATGATGATGAAATAGCTGGAGTATTCGCTTCGGGACCTCTGGGACCTATTAATTATTGGATGGGAGATGAAGAAGCAGTTAAAAAATATAATGAAGTGACAAAGCGATGGCGTGACTATCAAAGAGCGGCGAACCGAGATCAGTTTTATGCATCTATTGCGGGGAATTTAGCGGGTGCTGCAATTCCTTTTCTAATACCAGGTCTTGGCGCTCCTGCGGCTGCTCGTGCGGCAATTGGGGCTGATGTTGTGCTGGGAGGAAGAGCTGGTGTTGCAGGAGCACAAATAACCAGTAAAGCTTTAGCAGCAGGAGAAAGGGCGGTGCAATCTGCTTTAGCTGAGGGTGCGGAACGGGCAGCGGCAAAAGCTGCAGGTGAAGCAGCAATGAAAGCAGTAGCAAGTAAAGAGGCGGCAAAATTTAGCTTGGGGCGTGCAGCAAAAACTGGAGCCATTTATGGTGGAATAGCAGGCAGTGGTGAAGGGGAAGGGCTTGCAGATACTCTAGTGTCTGCTGGGTTTGGTGCAGGGTTAGGCGTTGCAACACCATTTGTTGCCAGTGGCGTATCAAAAGTGACACCTTTTGTGACAAAATCACTTAAAGCAGCATTGAGAGGACCTATAAGCCCAGCTGAAATGGCAGCAAAAGCAGCGCTAATGCCAGAAAAAGAAGCATTTCAGGTAAGCGATAGAGCGCTTAGGGATGTAAGCCAAACTTTAGGGGATGAAGGTGTTGATAAGCTTGAAAGGGCATTAAAACAGCGAGGTCCTGATTCAATGATTATTGATCTTCATGATGGGCTTGCTACAAGAGCTTTTAAGGCAGCAAAAAAAGACCATGATACATATTCGCTCATAAGTAATCGTTTGAATGAAAGGCAAGATGCGAGTGCACTGCGGGTAAAGGATGCGTTGACAGATGTGATGGGTCCAAAAGTAGATACGCTTAATTTAAAGCAAGAGATTATCAAACAAGCACAGAACAAGGCTGAACCATTTTATGAGAGGGCGAAAGCTTCTCCTATTTCTAATGCTGTCAGTAAAGATTTATCGCGGTTGCAAGAAACTCCTGCCTTCCAAAAAGCCTATAAAAAAGCAATTGCGCGAATGCCAAATGAAGCGGATGCAACAGTTATAGGGAGCAATGGATATCCAAAGCTGAATATGCGAATTTTACATAAGATGAAAGAGGTTTTGGATGATCAAATTAATTCTGCGCGCATCAAAGGAAAATGGGGATATGCTCGAGATTTGACTGATTTCAAACAACGCATTCTGGACGTTTTGGATACATCATCTCCAGATTATGCTAAAGCACGGAAAATTTATTATGACGAGCGTACTATCGGTAATGCTTTGGAGCAAGGAAAAAAAGCACTGAATAAGAGTGTTGATCTTGATACAATCAACAGTCAACTTTCAGATTTGGGGTTGATGGAAAAAGAGGCTTTTCAAAAAGGGATGCGGTCACAAATAGAAACTGCGGCAGGCAATGCACAGAATTTTGAACACAGTCTTTTGAGTTTGTTTGACACAAAAAATGGTCAAGAAAAATTGCAGCGGAGTTATGGTGAGGATAAAGCAAAACAGCTTATGAAAATGTTGCGACCAGAAGTGGAAAGAACAAAGCTTTTTGCACGATTGCCAAACCATATAGGTGAAGTGGAAGAGAGGGGGGCACAACAGACTATGGGTATAGGAAAGATTGCTTTCATCAAGGCAGTTGTAAAAAATTTCGCAAGAGAATTTGGACGCAAATTCTCAAGCGTCCATAAAGATACTGAGAGAGATATTGCAGCGCTTATAACAGCGCGGGAAAAAGGAGATTTTGGGTTAGCAAGAGAAAAAGCCGTTGAATTAATTAAGAAGTTTCATGAAGCAGAAAAGAAACGCTTAATAACACGAGAAAATTATACGAAATTCATTAATTTTGTTGGCATTATTTTGAATAGCAGCGTTGATAGAACGGTTATAAACTAATGATCAATTTTCATCCTAATGTGAAGCGTGCTATCTCACAGGCAGCACAAAAATATGGTTTGCCAGAAAGCTTTCTTGAACGTGTTGCTATGATAGAAAGTAACGGTAATCCAAATGCAAGAAATAAGAACAGCAGTGCAGGGGGGCTGTATCAATTTTTAGATTCAACAGCAAAACACTATCAACTGAATGACAAGTTTGATCCCTTTCAAGCAACCGATGCTATGGCACGGTTAACGAAGGATAATACGCGTTATTTAGCAACAGCATTAGGCAGAGAGCCATCAGAGGCAGAGCTTTACCTCGCACACCAACAAGGACCAGCAGGGGCAGTAAAGCTTATCAAAAATCCACATATTCCAGCGAGCCATCTTTTAGGTCGACAGGCAGTCACACTCAACGGTGGCAACATGGAAGCTACAGCAGGGGATTTTATGAATCATATTTATGGGCTTTATAATAAAACGGGAGATGCTTTGAAGAGAACGATACAGCAAAACCAAAGCAATGGACAAGCAGCACCAAACGAGGTGGGTCCTTTGCGTGGGTTTGAGAGGATTCAAAAGACACTTCAAGGTAATCAAGTGGGGCAAGGTAATCAAGGGGGCAACCAATTGATGGCATATGACACGCCATTTCCAAACAGAATGATGGCGCCTGAAAGTAGAGACAATTTAACAGGACAGATTATGGAAACCACACCATTGCAAGCACAAGGTATTGATGCAGGTGCTCTTAAAAAGGGCTTTTCCGGTTTGCTTCATTTAATGAGAGAGAATGGAGAACGACAAAAACAGCAGGCACAGATGGTACAGCAACAAATGTTACAGCAACCAGTCATGGCGGGTTTCTCACAATCGACTGGGGGACCAACAGATTTAACACCTCTTATTGATCCCTCTAGGCGGCAATCTGTTGGTTCCTATGGGCGGCAAAAAGAAGAGCAATTGCGTGAAGAGCTATTAAGAAGAACGGGGGCTTATCATGTCTGATATTTATGACTGGTCACTCACAGCTGATCAAAATGCCAATTCCGATAGTATCATTAATTGGGCAGAAGGGCAGCCGCCTAGTTCTGTCAATGATAGTGCGCGGGTCATGATGCAGCGTATACGTGAATATCTTGCCGATAATGGTGGTTCTCTTGACTCAAAGTTTATTGTGAATGGAAAGGAACAAACAACATCAATTACGTTGACGACGGTTTCTCCAATAGCAAAATATAAAAACGATATCATTATCCGCTTTAAGGCGTGTGGTATAAATATTGGTACGACAACAATAAACATGAATAATATAGGAGCAAAGCCACTCTATAAAGCCACCAGCACGGGAATAGTACCATTGACAGGTGGTGAGTTACAAACAAATGGTATTTATGAAATAGTCTATAATGATGGCATATCAACAAAAGGTCTTGATGGCTGGTATCTTTTAAACCCTACCCCCATTCCACCACCGAAGGTCGAAACCTTTCCTTGTGGTTTTATTGCGACCTTTGCTATGCAAGAAGTCCCAAACGGCTGGCTTTTATGTGATGGCGCTACTTATGAACGCAAAGATTATCCGCAATTATTCAAGGCGATAGGGGATAAATGGGGAAAAAACAGCGATACAACCTTTAAAGTTCCAGACTTTAGAGGAGTGTTTTTGCGCGGCTTTGATAATGGTCGCGGTTTAGACAGAAGTAGAAAATTTGCTGATATACAGCAAGATTGCCTTAAATCGCATACACATGCTTGTACCATTGAAGAGGCAGGTCAACATACGCATAAGCATGATTATTCTATGGTTACAAGAGTTGGTCAAATAGGTGGCAGAAATCCTGCTTTTGGTAATTCATATTATACAAAAGATACAGAACCTGCTGGAGTGCACACGCATAAGGTAACGATTTCTTCAACGGGCGAGGCAGAAACACGCCCTGTTAATGTACCGGTTGTTTATGCCATAAAATCGTGAGTTTTTCAAATGATCAATAATCCGTCTGCTATTGATGATATTGCGGACGCGGAGCAAATCCGCGTCCTTTTTTATGCAAGCAATCGAATGGTTCATGCACCCTTAAATAAGGTACTTGATCTTGTCAAAAGCGACATACAGCATGATCTTTTAAGCGCTTTGGCAGAATATAAAGAAGCGACAGATAAACGCATAGAGATCATGCAAAAACTTATTGATGAATTGCAGTCCTCTCTCTCTCACAACAAGACAACGAACTGATTAAGGAATGAAACGCGATGCCATTACCCTATCACACACATATATTTAAGCTTGAACCAGCAACAAAAGAAGAAGTCAAAGAAGGTGTTTTAGATAGTAAGGCTCTTGCACCTGTTTCAGTGGGGAGTGCAGCAGCTTATGAGGTAGAATATTTTGCAACCGCTGCTCAAGGAAAAAAGGCTGATGATGCTATTGCAAAGAGAGATATTGGAGCTCTTGCTTACAAAAATAAGGTCACAATTCACGATATTGAAGCAAGTGGTGAAGCGCATGAGAATGCGATTTTATCAGGCGCTGGCTGGGTAAAAATATCGCCTTTAGGGATTGGCGATATGAAGGCTGCTACATATGATCCCGACAATGTGGGGGCAAATGCATTTTCTATGGAAAATATGCACGAGGGTCCTACCAAAAAGATCTTAACCATAGAGGAAAGATCAAAGCTACGATGGTTGAGTTCTACGCAGCCAACGATGGAAAAATGGCGGAGGGGAGATGAAGGTGTTTATTATCCCATATCTCCGGTAGATCTCAAAAATACCATTCGTTATTTTGTAGGCTCAAAGTCTTTTGGTATGTCAAAATCAGTTTATGATCCAGATAAAATAGAAAAAGATGTATTTGATATGGAGAATATGAAGGAAGGGAAAAAGCATCTTATCTTAACTCCTCCAGAACGTGCACAGATTGCAAAAATTGATAAAGTTGAAGATGTTGCACAACAAGGGATTCATGTTGCAAGTGAAGCGAAGAACGTTGCAGATATTGCATTAAGAACAGCAAATGATGCAAAAGCTTATGCAGTAGATGCAAAAAAAACGGCTGAGACAGCACAAAAAACGGGAGACAGTGCAAAAGCTGAGGCAAATATTGCGCAAACAGCAGCCGATAAAGCGCAAGATACAGCACATAGTGTACAGAAAAAAGTTGATCTCATTCAACCTCTTGCCAAACAAGACTGGATTGATGGCACAAAAACAGTGGATGCACTTATCTCACCAGCCAAACTGATGGCTTCAATCAAAGCAAATAGTAGCAATAGCAGCGGCGGTAGTAGCGGCAACAATGGTGGCGGGGTTAGAAAACCTGTTGAAATTCTGATGACAGAAAGCGGAGATATTCCATTGCCTGATGGTATTACTGCTGACACCGATATCGAAGTATGGGCTTGGGGCGGTGGAGGTGGTGGCGTTAAGGATGGTGGCGGCGGCGGCGGTCAATGTGTGCATGTTAAAATGAAAGGTTCTGATTTAGATAAATTAAAAACAGCTTACATTGGTCGTGGTGGTAAAGGCAATGACAGTAACATTTTGTGCAATGGTGGTAGAACAATGATCAAAGGGCTTGTTACAGCAGAAGGAGGATATTCCGTTTCCATGACTCTCGTTAACTTTGGAGGGAAAGGCGGCGATGGAGGAGGAAACAGGGAGGGCAGCAGTGGTGAAAGCTTTATTTTTTCTGGTGGTAATGGTGGAGGGAGTGGAATAGACGGCAAGAGAGCTGGTACTGGTGGAAGTTCTTTTCTTGGCGGCGGCGGCGGCGGTGGCGGTAAATGTAAGGGTTCTATCATGGGGCAGGGTGGTGAGAGTTACAAAGGTGGTAACGGTGGTAGAGGTGGTAAAGAATGTGGCGGCGGCGGCGGTGGATATTTTGATGGGAAACACGGAAGCGACAAAATTGGCGGCGACGGCGGTGATGGAGCAGTACTCATAAAGGTATATTTATAAGGTGAATTGAACAATGGCACGGAAAATAAGTAAAGACTGTTTATACTGTTTAAAAAAGTGGGAAGGTTTGCGCTTGCAGGCTTATCAAGATGCTTCTGGCATATGGACGATTGGTTATGGTCATACGAAAAAAGCCGGTCAACCAACAGTTGTTGAGGGTATGGTGATTACAGAAAAAAAAGCTGAAAACATGCTTTTAGCAGATTTGCGGCAATATGAGAGGGCGGTAGAAAAAGCAGTTTGTGTGAATTTAAGCGACGAGCAGTTCGGCGCTCTTGTTTCCTTTTGTTATAATGTGGGTATTGCAGCTTTCCAAAACTCTACATTGCTTAAAAGGCTTAATCGGGGGGATTATGAAGCGGTACCAACCGAATTGCAGAAATGGACCAAAGCGGGAGGCAAACGTTTACAAGGTCTCGTACACCGGCGTGTAGCAGAGGCAGGGCTATGGGCGAAAGGGGCTTATGTTTCTTCTAATTATCAAACAGTAGAAACGAAACAACCAACAGGGTTTCTCAAAGCAGAAGCATTGGCACCGATTATTGGTTCTTTCTCAGGTCTTGGTGGGTTTTTAGCGGGCAATGGACCAATCCAATGGGCTTTAGCCGCCATTATGGTTTTAGCGGCATGTACTGGCATTTTCTTTGTTGCTAAACGCTTTCAGGAGCACCGCCTATGATCTTATGGATGAAAAGAAACTTGATGGTAACAGGTGCGGCTTTAGCCGCTTTTTTTATTGCCTTAGCAAAAGCTTTTACTCTTGGGAAAAAAGTAGAGCAACAAAAGCAAACAGAAAAAGCTTTAAAAGCAGCCACAACACGGCTTGAGGTGGAAAGTGAAGTTAATCAAAAAAGTGATGCTGATATGCGTGCTGCTCTCTCTCACTGGTTGCGCGACAAATAAATATGCTTCTTCTTGTGTTGGCTGGTTGCCAATTTATTTAGACAAGAAAGATCTGAACGCCATCAGTTCCAATTTAGCAAGAGAGATCTTAAAGCACAATAATCTAGGTGAACGCTTGTGTGGGTGGAAACATGGTTAGAAAAAAATCCAAAAAACACACAGAGCTTACAGAATCAGAAAAAGAAATGCTTCAAGAAATGATCATCACCTATCAAAGCGTGAAAATGATGTCTCGCTTGATGAAGTGGATAGCATTTTTTCTTTTTTTGCTTATCCTCGATTTTGCACGCCTCATGGACGCGCTAGATAATGTCATTGCACATTTAAAGCAGTGGTTTTCAAAGAACTGAACAACTGTCATAAAAGAAAAAATTTCGTAAAATTCTTTATTACTATGAATTGGAGATCCAATTATAAACGCAGTTCAGAATGGGAACCAAGTCGTAAAAGCTCTAGTGTTTTGGCATCTGGCTTTCGATAGATCAAAACTAAATCCGGCTTTATGTGACAATCACGACAATTGCGCCACTGACCTGTTAGTGCATGATCTCTCCAATGCGCCTTTAGCGGTTCATTCTCCGCTAACGCTTTGACCACAAGCAGCAAATCCTCCTCTAGTGCATTAGCATATTTACCTTTGCTTTCACGTTTAAGGTCACGGCGGAATGAACGCGTATAGACAATTTCCCGCATAGCAAGCTTAGGTTTGCTTTTCAGATTTACGTGCTTCGGTTCTATCTGAGCGTATCATGGTCCTTAAGCCGTCTAATGATGTACGTTCGACGCGTCCCATTTCGGCATCCTCGATAGCTTGTAATGTTTCCGGATTTGGTTGGAATAGATCAAGTGGTAATGCTCTATCTCTAGCAATGCGGGTCATAAACATGCGCACTGCATCCGATATAGTTAAACCCGTAGACTTAATAACTGCACTTGCAATTTCTTGAACTTCATCAGGTATGCGGGCTTGAATTTTTCCCATTACTAAACCTCCTACTTAATTGTACTACAATGTACTACATTTCAAACCTATGTCAAGAGATTTATCCGTCATGCTATACAACCTTGTGTATTAAGGAGGGTAGGAAGTCAATTTTTAAAAGGAGCTAACCAAAACCTGAGAATTTCTGCTAGAATCACGAGAGAGCTTCTTTTTTAATAGGATTTTTTAGATGCCAACACCATTTGGTAAAACCTTACGCAAACTTCGCATTGATCATTCAGAACGCCTTTTAGATATGGCTAAAAAATTAGATATATCTGTAGCATTTTTATCATCTGTAGAAATTGGCAAAAGATCTGTTCCTGTAGGATTAGAGGAAAAGATAATTGAACTCTATACTTTAGATCAAGAGGTAGCAGAAATTTTGAGAAGAGAATCGGATGCTTGTCGTAAAAGCTTCACTATAAAGCCTTCTAATCCGTTGAGTCGTGAAATTGTTGGCATGTTTGTTAGAAATTTACATAATCTTTCACAACAGGATTTAGCAGAATTTAAAAAATTATTAGAGAAAGTTAGCAAACAAGCATGCGCTTCGTAGAAGCATGTTCGAGAATCCTATTCCCGAATGTAGTTTGACACTAGGTTTTATACTAAGTGGGAAGAGGTGGGATTAGGTAGGAATACGTGGTAATTTGTTGTTTTTGTGTATAAAATTTAGCATTAAATGCGCGTTTTGTCAAAATAGATTTTGACACCTAAAATTGTAAAAAAGAGCTAAAAAGAGCGAAAATTAGAAAAAAGTGCGTTTTCATGGTAAAAATGAGAGAAGGCTTTGAAAGGTCTGTGAAAACCCTGTGAAAAATTTTGAAAAGTCTGTGAAAGCCCAGAAAACCGCCTTTGAAGACCCTGTGAAAAAAATCACTCCAAAAGTTCAATTGACGTCAAAATCAGCCAAAAATAACCAAAAAAGCAAAAAAGATATGCGCCATATGGCGCGTTTCTATTTTTTGTAAATATAATTATTTAAAAACAATGTGTTATTTAAGTTTCTTAATGTAAAGAGAAACGCGCCTGTATTTTTCATTTTAGAGAGGCATTAAGCCGTATTTTGTGTAGTTTCTAGATGTACTCTTTCAGCCTCTATTTGACGCTTTAAATGAATTTTAAGAAGAGGGAAAGTTGCTTCGACTTCTTCCGTGTCGTTGATGTCTTGAACAAGCTCTTGCAACTTTATACAAAGCTCTGCCGCTAATTCCGCTATATCTTCAGGGGGGAGTTTTATATTTGCATCGCGATAAGTTGTATAAGCTATGCGACCAAGCTTTTTCATGAGACCAGTAGGGATAGTTTGTGGTTTAAAACCAGCTGCTTTCGCCTTTTCCATGTCTGTAAACATTTCGCCTTCTCCAGTGAGAAGCCAATGAAAGTCTACGCCATAAATTTTGTGATAGGCAATTACGATAGATGCTGGTGGCTCATTTATACCAAGCTCATAATTTGCAAGCGTATTTTTTGCCAAATTAAGAGATTTGGCAAAAGCACCGCGTTCTTCGTTTCCGAGGATTCGTCTTATTTCACGCAGGCGTTTTGCCAATGGTGTTTTAGGTTCTAGTTCGGGGCGTGCCAAAAATGCTCCTTATTCATATTTAGGTTAGCTTAAATTACAGGATTTTAAAAAGAGCTTCCCCCATTCATCTTAGAGAGGCATTAAGCCGTATTTTGTGTAGTTTCTAGATGTACTCTTTCAGCTTCTATTTGACGCTTTAAATGAATTTTAAGAAGAGAGAAAGTCGCTTCGACTTCTTCCGTGTCGTTGATGTCTTGAACAAGCTCTTGCAGTTTTTTATAAAGTTCCGCCGCGAGTTCCGCTATATCTTCAGGGGGGAGTTTTATATTTGCATCACGATAGGTTGTATAAGCTATACGACCAAGCTTTTTCATGAGTCCAGCAGGAATGGTAGGCGGAGAGATATTGAAAGACCGAGCCATCATCATGTCTATAAACATTGCATCTTCACCGGTCAAAAGCCAATTCAGGTTTACTCCAAATTTTTCTTTATATGCTGATAAAACCGTTGCATCTGGAGTTCTATCACCGCGTTCGTAATTTCCAAGCCCTTGAATACTGATACCAATTTTAAGTGAAAATATATCACGAGATAAGCCCACAAGCTTTCTAACTTCTGTGAGTCGTTTTGCTAATGCAGTTTTGGGCTCATTTTTTTGTCGTCTCATATTATAAATGTTTACAAATGGGGTTGACTAATATCCCATTTGTAGATATACCTCATATTAGAGCCCGATACGAAGGGCGTTTATTATACATTTAACCCCACAAAAAACGGATGGTTTGAGCATCCGTTTGAAGCAGGAGCGAAAGTTATGACAACCACACAAACATGCATCCAAGTTTGGGATCGCCATAGTAT
>NZ_JBHIRJ010000016.1:0-30684 GCF_042197045.1 Bartonella sp. AA74HLJMH | reverse complement strand
TGCGTGGTCATATCCACTAAACCAGCATGAAATAAGGCATTTGGCAAAAGAAGATAAGTTGGAACCTGTGGAACAACAGCTCTAATTTGGAGATTAGACTGAACATCAAGCGGTATAGAGAGATTAGATGAAGGATCTAAAGGATCAGAGGACTGAGAAGGCTTTGGTTCGACAGGGACAGAAGGAGGAGAAACAGTATCCAGAGATGAAGTGTCCTCCGGAGCAGAGGGCTCAGATGGCAGAACATCATTAGTAGAATCTTCCACTGGAACAAACGGTGCAGGCATAGGTTGCACAGCAGAAGGAGCCTCCGGAACTGTTGGTACAGAGGGAGGCTCAGACGGAACTGGTGCAGAAGGAGTCAGCGTCGAATCCGTAGGGATAAATGTTTCAGACGGTTCAGATCCTTCAGGCAAAGAAGGTGTAGATGGTATAAGTGGAGGCTCAACAGAAGGGGGTTGTTCAGGTGAAATAGTCTCTGTTGGTCGTTTAGAAGGAACCGTCTCTTCTTCAGATTGAGGAGGTAAAACTGTAGATGTTGGCTTAGAAGCAGTTTCAGAAGAATCTAATTCAGGACCAATGTAAACACTTTCGAGACGAAAATCCCAAAAATCCCCTTCTCCAACAACCAATCTATTCTTTGGATCTGCATTTCCAGAAGAAGAACTTGGACCATAGACACGAAGTTTATATTGATAAGGAAATCCATTCACCGTAGTATAACTATTGGCTAACTTAAAAGAACTTTCCTCTGCTGTCCCAGCAACTTGAACAAGTGAAATACTTTGACTTCCTTTATTGCCAGCTTCTCCTTCTAAGGTTTTGGAAAATTTCTCCATCATGAGCAGTGTACTTCCCAAAACATTCCCGTAGATCAAAATACGATCAGTTTTTTGAGGATTAAACGAGCCGTCATTATTCACAAACGCACTCATCTTAATCTGCACATTTCCCTTTGCATTATAGGCTTCTTTATCATATTGTATCCCCTCTATTGGATTTATGTCATTTAGACTACTTCCTTTCTCAATATATACTTTTCCAATATATAGCGTTTGATAATCTTGAGATATAAATTTATCAAAAAAAATTGTGCTATCAGAAATGCTTATAGACGAAAGTAATGAATCTACAGGAAGAGATTCCTGCAAATCTGTATGTTTCCTTTTGGTGAGATACCATGCAGAGCCATTTGTTAATTCTAAGTGAACAGTTGATGCATCCTCAACACGAATACCCCCTGTAAGGATAGAATCCTTTGCTTTCACCAATAGAGAAGAATTATTTTGAGCCTTTAACAATAAATCACCAGAGATCTTTGTCCTTTCTGTTAATTCAATGGTAGCTTCAGCTCCATAAATATCATCTCCCGTACTATAAATGGCAATACCATCGGGAACTGAAAAAGTTGTCTGTGACAAATGCAAAGATGCTTCACCCCAAACAATTTTTTCTACTTTTGAAAGTTTTTCACTCCCTACCTTAAACATATCACCCCATACATCTGGGCCTAATCCATAAAAATACAGACCGTATACTCCCTCACCCTGAACAGAAATTTCTGTACCTTCAATCTTAATATTTGTCTTTTTAAACTCATTTGATGAAGCGTATTCTTGAACCAATTTACCTTCAGCATCTGCATAACCTGCAAAATTCGTAATCAAGAAGCCATGCATATCAGTGAGCTGAATAAAATCACCACGTAATTGAACATTACCACCCTGTGATATGTCAAAAGCTCTTGGAAATTCATCAATACTTTCATTATCAACTACAATCGTGTGTTTCTTACCTTTTCCCTGAATATTGGTTGTATCAATAAGATATTTTCCCCCAAATTGTGTTGAAAACGCACCAATCTCATTAAAAGTAATAGTACTGCCTGACATCCTAATGAATGCATCAGAACTACTAACAAATCCAATCCCTTTTGCATTCAAATTATCTGATACAATATCAATATTTACGCTCACTAAAGCAATATCGGTTTTTTTTCCTTCTGCACATACAGCTTGCAAACTACCTTCAATCTTCCCTCTATTCATCACAACTTGCCCATTCTGAACACGAAAACCGGACATATCCTTAATATTTGAATTGGTTAGAACAAGCTTGCCATCATCTTTTACAGATGCACTATATAAAAACATCTGCTTTGGCCTATGCGAGATAATATTTGTCTCTAATAAATTTAAAACAGTTCCCTCTTTTTCTATAGAGAAGACAGCAACAAAATCATCTAGAGAAGAGACAGAAGGAGTATAATTTTTATTACTTATCGTATGTTTTTTACTATCGCTATATGTAAAAAAACTCTCTGATACATTACAGGAAGTTCCTAAATTATTAGGATTCGCATTAACACTCACGATTGGCAAAAAAGAAACAATAGCCGTTGTAATAAATAAAAATCTATACCCGCTTAATACATTAACCATAACTTTATTCCCAATTTGCCTTTCTCCCCCTGTTAGTTAAAAATAAAAAATATTCCCCATAACATTAAGTTAAACACACTAACAATAGCAAGTATAAAACTTAAATAATCACTTTATACTTCATAAAACACTCTATAACTTATGTAAAAATTACTCTATATTTCATAGGCACCTAAAAACGATAGTATAAACCGCCTGAAAAAATAATCCCTGAAAACCACCTTTTCTAAGGCAATGCTGATAAGTTACATCTCCATGCAAAGCAAAGTTTGAAGACAACTGAGCCTTCAATCCCATTCCAGTTTCTAGAAAAGAGCCAAAAGCCCTTATTGGAATTCATCTCCAAACCGCACACGTTGTTTTCCTCTAAAACTAATGGCAAGCTTCAGCTTGCAATTGAAAGAAACAACAAGAGCCTCTTCAGAAGCAGCAAGCATCTTTCTTAAAGACCACCAACACGCATCACCCATAAATCAAGTTTTCCCATCTCAATATCAAAACCATCAATATCAGACGCCTTATCAAACCGCACATTTTGATAAATAACCTAAACCTGCGGATCAAAAATAACCCCTTTATGCCCTGTCATAAATGACTTGCCCGCAATCAATGAAGCACTCAAAGGTGTTTCCTTCAATGTTGCTGTCTTGCCTCTTGCTTGCGTGAGAACATCCCCTTTAAATAAACCATAGGAAAAAAGGACATCTATATAAAAGCCTGTATCATGCTGCATGCTGCCATATACTGTAATAGACCATTTATCAAATGTACTTTTTTGCTTTCTTTAACATCTTGAGGTTGTAGAGAGTTTTTTTCCATTATTCTCCATTATTCCAAAGCTCAAAGTGTGATGTGTATCCTCAATCGCATTGAGCAAGACACTTGCCTCTATACCATGAACATCAGAAACCTGAATCTTACCTTCATCAAAGGAAAGAACCACCCTGTTTCACACCAAACACAGATTGAGATAACGTAGCATTTCTACCACTTTTCTTTTCGCCATTTCCTGTAATAGAACTCTTTTTAAAAGAAGTTTTATTATCTTTTGACACAACCACTGCTGATATAATCTTCTCAGATCTCTTTAATTCTAAAATTCCATCAGTTCCTGAAAGCCTTTTTCCCCTTTACTTTTTTGCGGCTTAATAACTATGTTATGAGTTCGTATTGTAAAAATAACACCTGTAGTCCTCCTATCCAATCCACTCATATATAACTTATTACGACTTCCAAAAGTACGAGAAGCATCAACTGTATCACACGAATACGACTTAAAAAGAGAATTACACGAGGGGTTATAATCTTCTCCACTCACATCTATATTGTGCGCGAAGAAAGAAATAGAGGTCGTAAGAGAACACACACATGGCGTTTTAGTACTTTAATCATAATTTAGTCTAAACTTCCTTTATTTTATTCATAAAAAACTGAAAAGACACACCTGGTTCATCTACTTATTATTCTTATTATGTACCGCTACATATAATTTGTTTTGTATTATATGTAAAGTCAAAAATCAGAAAAACAACACAACAAAACCATGTTTTGTGCTTATATCTTTCACAAAAGATGTATTAAAGAAAAATACAATTAAAAATGATAACTTAATCCACCAGAAAAATGCGTTCCGGAAAAGCCGTCACTCGTAAATTTATGCTGATAAATCAGATCGCTATGAAAAATAATTTTGGGAGATAATTGCGAAAAAACACCAAATCCAGCTTCTAAAGAAGTCCCAAAGGAACCAAGCTGGAAGGCATCTTTAAAATATACAAATTGTTTATCATCAAAACTACGAATGAAATGAAGCTTACCATAGAATGAGAGAACATGTGCATCTTTATCTTTAGTAAATGTAAGTGTCTTCGTTAAATACCCACCAATACGCATCCCCCAATGATCTGGACTTCGCATATCAATATTAAAATTATCAATATCACGAGTCTTATGAAACTGGAGATTTTGATAAACAAACTGAACCTGTGGTTCAAAAATAAAATATCGGCTGCCTATCATAAACGTTTTACCAGCAATTAAAGAAACACTTAAGGGCTTCCCTCTCAATGCAGCCGTTTTACCTCGCTCAAGTGTGAGAACATTTCCATTAAACAAACCATAAGAGAAGAGACCATCCATATAGAGACCCGTATCATGCTGCATGCTTCCATATGCTGTGATTGTCCATTTATCAAATATACTTTCTTGACTTTGTTTAACCTTTCGAGGCTGCAAAGAAAGCTTGCCATAATTTCCCATAATCCCAAAAGATGTCGTACTGTATGCACTTTCGATTTTCTTGAGTAAAATACCTGCCTCTAGTGCATTATAATCAAGCTCACCGCCATAATCACCATATTTAAATGCAGACAAATTTGAAGTATAATGATGATGTCCACCGTAACCGCGCAAAAACAAAGCGGGATTTTCATCATTTTTCAACAACCGACCAGGAACAGCTCGCAGCGCTTGCAACTGCTTGCTTTGATTACTGATATCCATCAATCCAGCATAAAATAAGGTATTTGGCACAAGAATATAAGTCAAAACCTGTGGAACAACGACTCTCACATTTGGCTCAAAATGAGAAGAAGACTCAAAAACAGATGACGGAACAGAAGAACCAGACGCAGGTGGAGTAACAACAAAAGGAGTGGGTGAAACAGATGGCGGAACAAGTGAACCAGATGCAACTGGGGAAACAACAGAAGGAGTGGGTGAAACATGCGGCGGAACAAGTGAACCAGATGCAACTGGGGAAACAACAGAAGGAGTGGATGAAACAGATGACGGAACAGAAGAACCAGATGCAACTGGGGAAACAACAGAAGGAGTGGGTGAAACATGCGGCGGAACAAGTGAACCAGATGCAACTGGGGAAACAACAGAAGGAGTGGGTGAAACATGCGGCGGAACAAGTGAACCAGATGCAACTGGGGAAACAACAGAAGGAGTGGATGAAACAGATGACGGAACAGAAGAACCAGATGCAACTGGGGAAACAACAGAAGGAGTGGATGAAACAGATGACGGAACAGAAGAACCAGATGCAACTGGGGAAACAACAGAAGGAGTGGGTGAAACATGCGGCGGAACAGGTGAACCAGATGCAGGTGGAGAAACTGGATTAGATTCAGCAATAGCGGGAACAACAGGTGCAAGAGAGGAAAGAGGATTGGGGATCTCAAGTACAAAAACATCAGATACATTAGGTGTGGTCGTAAGATGGGAATCCCTATCAGGAGAATCTACAGGAGAAGAAAGACTTGGCTCCTGAGACTTTTGCTGAGAGTTAGAATCAATAGAACCATCCTCACCTCCAGTAATATTAGGATGAATTTTAGGAAAAGAAGGAATATCATCAGAAGAAGGGGGGACAACCAAATCAAGAACAGGAAAAACTTTAGTGGAATCAACAAATTGACTTTCAAGTCGGAAATCCCAAAATGTTCCAGAGTTTTTAAGCACTCTTTGATTGGAATCTGCCGCCCCTAAAGCAGAGCCTGGACCATAACTCTTAAGATGATACTGATAGGGGGAGGCTTCAAGTGTGACATACCCCCCCTTTAACTGAAAAGAATCTTCCATGGCTTTTCCATAAACCTGAATAATGGAAATCCCCTGATTATTACCACCATCTCCCGTCAATGCCCCTGAGCTTCCAGGAACACTATACACATGAACTGTTGTTTTCCCTTCAAGATCACCATTGATTAAAAGCCGGTCAGTTTTTTGCTCTTGCAGAGCTCCGCCTTTATCCAAATATGCATTAAGATAAAGATTCACATCACCGTGCGCTTTATAGACAGTCCCAGATCCTTTTCCAATGAGAAGTGTCTGATAACCATTTGTTTTTTTAGATTTTAATTCTTCAAAAACAAGAGAACTATCCGTAAGATTAACCGATGAAATGAAGGAATAGTCCCCTAAATTAGAACCATAAGCATCAGAATTTTGCAATTTGTCATATTTTGGTCGCGATAAAATCCACTTTGAACCATTTTTTAAATCTATCTTAGCTGTAGAACTTTCATCAACATGTGCGCCTCCTACAAGGGTAGAAGCATCAGCCTCAATCTTTACATTAGAACGCTCAACAGCTTTCAGAAGTGAATCTCCAGAAATTTTTGAATGTTGTGAGAGTTTAACAGAACTTTCGAATTCGCGACTATAAATAGCCGTACTTTCTGGAGCCATAAAAGTTGTCTTTGTCACATGGACAGTCCCTTTTCCAGGTATAATTGTTTTTTTATCATTTAAGACAGCTTCCCAAAAAAAGTGCATACCATTAAATCCATTCCCTCTCACAAAAACATTGGAATATTTTATATGAGCAGCATTATGGTTATTCCCCTGCACTACAATGCCATGAACATTGTCGACATTAACGTTTCCCTTCTGGAAATTAAGAGAGCCTTTCCCCTGAAGCATACTAAAAGCAGAACCTTCACGATGATTATCTGTATTTGTTCCCTGTTTCCCCCTCCCAGTAATAGAAACGCCCTCTAAATTAATTTCTCCATCTCCTCCTGTTTGAACACCAATACCATCAGCAAAATCAATTTTTCCTCCTTTCATATAAATTTTTGCACCATTATGACTCAAAAGACCTATCGCATCAGAAGATGTCTTAATCTCTGTCTTGGTCAAAGAAACAAACGACCCTTTACCCCCAACACTGATCCCCATTCTGGTTGCTTTAATCACCCCATCCTGCATTTCAAAAGCTCCCTCATCATTAATATCGGCCCCTATCGACACGTTATTTAACATGGAATCAAATAGAGCAACGCCTCCCCCATTTGAGGACTTTACAGCTGTTGTCCAAGCGTTTGTTTCTGAATGTCCATGTGCATTCGAAACACCGTTAATGATTATAGCCTCTCCCTCAATGACTGTATTTTTCCCTGATGCCTCTATGGCAACATAAGAACTTTCACCCGTAAGTTGATAAGTTTTCTTGGTAATTTCATGCGTTTTACCATCATTACAGCGATAAAATGAGGCACTTTCGTTACATGAATATGGCTTCTTCTCAGAAGAAATCTCACCTGCATCAGTATTGTATACAAAGAAAAAAATAACCGTTGTAAAATGATATAAAGAGAGATGATTTTTAAACATAATTTTCTACAAACTTTCTTCCCCTTCTCTAAAAACAAAAAACACGCGTTCTGTTTAATAACTTTGGTTGCGCGTGATAATTTAAAATACGTTTTGTGTTTTATATATCCACCCTATGTTTTATGTAAAGCCAGAATCCCAAAATATCACAATTTAAAATTGTATTATTTATAAAAACGCGTAAAAATATAGATAGAAATAAAAATTCCACCCCAAAGCAGTGATTTCAAGAGAATTTAATAAAAATAAACTCAAAGAAGAAAAACAGCATAAGAAGCAAAAACTGCAAACCAGAAAGCCTTATCTCGTTTCTAAAAAGAAACAAACTTGCTCATGCAAAAAAACATTTTTTTAAAAAACTTATTTAAAAAGTTGCAAACAAATAATAAAAAACCACAAGCATAGCTTGTGGTTTTTTAAACAACTTACCTCAAGATGATCATCCTAAAAACGATAGCGCAATCCACCAGAAAAACTGATTCCAGAAAAACCACCTTTACTCAACTTATGCTGATAAACCAAATCACCATGAAGCGCAAATTTTTGAGACAAGCGAGCATTAAGACCTAATCCAGCCTCTAGAGAAGAACCAAAAGCCCCTAACTGGAAAGAATCTTTAAAGCGCACAGACCTTTCTTTTCCAAAATCATGGGCAAAATGAATCTTTCCATAAAAAGAAACATCACGATCTTTTTCAGACGCAGTAAGAGTCTTTATCAAGCGACCACCCATACGCACCATCAATTGATCAAGTTTATCCATCTCAATATTAAAATTATCAATATCGCGGGCCTCATTAAATTGAAGATGCTGATAAACAACCTGAACCTGTGGATCAAAAACAACACCTTCATATCCTGTGGCAATTTTCTGACCACTCATCAAGGAAACACTTAAAGGGTTACCCTTCAATGTTGCCGTTTTACCCCGCGCAGTTGTCAGAACATCTCCCTTAAACAGACCATAAGATAACAAACCATCAACATAGAATCCTACATCATGCTGCATACTTCCATAAACTGTAGCAGTCCATTTATCAAATGTACTTTTTTGGCTTTGTGCAACATCTCGAGGTTGTAGAGAAAGCTTTCCATAAGACCCCATCACCCCAAAGGATATAACACTGTCAACATTTTCAACAGTTTGTAGCAAAACACCTGTCTCTAGTGCATAGTACCCTAGATCTCCCCCATAACCATATTCAAGCGCAGATAAATCTGAGGCATAACGATAACTTCCACCATAGCCACGCAAAAATGAAGCAGAATTTTCATGAATTTGCAACATTCCACTAAGATTAGTCCGTACTATCTCCAACTGCTTGTTTTGATTGCTGATATCTATCAAACCAGCGTGGAACAAACTATTCGGCAAAAGTAGATAAGTTGGCACCTGAGGAACAACAGATCTTACACCTCGTTGAGACGGAGAAACATTTTCAATTTCAGAAAGACTATCTGTAGAAGACGCTGGAACAACATCACCAGAAGATTCGGGAATAATATCCTCAACAGAAGCACGTGCAGGAGGTGTACGTTGAGAAACCATAGGAGTTTCTCTATAATCAGCAGTTTGAACATATTCATTTTCTAAACGAAAATTCCAAAATGCTCCTCCGTTCAAAGCAAATCTCTGTTTAACATGCTCCTCCCCTCTAGTAACACTTGGGCCATAAGAACGAAGAACATATTTATAAGGCGCGCCATTTAATGCAACATACTGCCCATTCAGTTGAAAAGAGTCATACGATGCATCTCCATAAACTTGAATAATTGAAACACTATGCGCTTTTTCGTTTTTTTCTTCTAAACCTCCCGCAACCCCTTGTATATGGACTATAGTTCTTCCCTTAACGTCACCATGAATGAGAAGCCGATCCGTTACTTGATGATCACTTGTATCACTAGGATTTAAACGTGCATTCAAATGAATCCAAGCATCACCAAAAGCCTGATAAACAATACCTGTTCCTTTTCCAATATAAAGCGTTTGATATGCATGATTAGTACTGGACTTTGGTTTTTCAAAAGTAATGGAACTATTAGAAAGGTGTACCGATGAAATAAACGAAACACCTCTATAATTAGGATCTTGTAATTTTTTCTGTCTTGGTTGCAATAAAGCCCACTGTGAATTATTTCCCAAGATAAGGTCGACTTTAGAACTGTTATCAACCTGAGTTTGACCGACAAGTGCAGAAGCATCAGCAACAACCTCTATAGAAGAGTTACGATCAGCCTTCAGCAACAAATCCCCAAAAAGCTTTGTTTCCTTTAAAAATATTTTAGATTTTCCAGATTGACTGCTATAAACAGCTATACTATCTGGAACGACAAAACGCGTCTTTTTCAAATCAACGCGCAATGATTTTCCCTCTGACGAACCTTCTGATGCTGCCACACCTTCAAAGTGTATACCATAAAATGCATTACCTTTCACTGTAATATTGGAATCTCCAATATTAATCTGAGGAGCTTTATCTCCCTGCAATAAAAGCCCATGAGCATCAGTAACATCAACAGAACCTTTCATAAACTGAACATAACCATCTTCAGATATATGAAAAGCTGCCTGACGACCTGCATCCAGCCCTTGATCATCCTTGCCGGTACTCCCCTTGCCGGTAATAGAGACACCCTCTAAAATAAGATATCCTTTTTCTCCTGCTTTAACCCCAACTCTCCCTAGGCTAATTTGCGTATTCGTTAAATCAACACCACTTTGAGATTTTCCTCCAGCAAAAGCCCCCACTTTGATTGCATCAATTGATCCACCAGACATTACGATGAATCCACCTTGAGCTTCCACCCCCACTAAAACCCCACTCAACGTGGAATCGCTCAGAAAGACGCCCGCTTCTTCTGATACCTTTACTCCATATTTCCAAAAATTGTTTTCCGAGTTATTCTTTTCATCCAAAATACCCTTAACAGTTATATTCTTGCCACGAATAATTGTACCTTCCTTAGACGCCTCCATGGCTCCATGAACACCATTAACATTTTTATCCATTAACGAATAAACTTTATTATTAATTTCGTGCGCTCCACCATCAGAACACTGATAAAATGCTGCATTCTGATCACATGAAGACTGCTTTTTTCCAGAGATAACCTGAGATTCAGCATTGCGTGCAAAAACACCAACATTGTGTGTCAAAAAAAGAAGTGCCGTTGTAAAAGTACATAAGGAGAAGCGATTTTTAAATAGATTGACCATAATTCCACCATAACCCCCCTCTTCTTACTAAGATCTATACATAACGTATCAAAAAACTTAACCAAAAGAAAAATATTTAATACGTTTAGGTTTTAATATCGTGAGTTTATTAATATTTTTTGTGTTTTATGTAAATATGGAATAAAAAAATTACTCGAAAATACAATCTAAATCTGTCGCTTTTACAAAGAATTTGCAAAAATATAACTGAAGAACGACAGAAAAATCACCTTTAACGTTGTTAGTCAAAAACACCCTTAGTCAGTTGACATGCATTAAGAACACCTACTTTAACTGCCGTCTAATCACCCCCAGAACGGATATAATCAACATCCTTACGATAATATTATATTGAAACAGTGTACACTCTGTAAGCAGACAAAACATATGCCAAAATTGAGAAACAAGAGTTCACATATGCCTTTTAGGCAATCTTCATGGTAAGACAGTCTAATAAAAAGTAAGAACGTGTAAAAATCAGTTCCGATTTTACCTTCTCCTTTTAATTCAACTTTACAATATTCAAAAACATTCAGAGCCATATTTTAAAAAGTGAAGATGACACATGACTTCATCTTTTTATTTATGCATTTAAAGAAAACACACTTTCAAAAAACAATACGTCATTATGTTTCTCATTCACCAATTTTCTCAGATATCTCTCATTTTTTCCATCCCCATTTCACAACGACAGCGGATATAATATCAAGTTCATCGGATACAGCCCTCATTGTGCCTGAGTAGCATCTTTGTCTTTGCTAATTTCTAATATTGTAAATCCTCTCCTCTTAATATAATTCCCCAAATTATATTGACTCCTTTCTTAAATGATTATCCACCTGCCAATTTTACATATAATAGACAAAGGAATGCTTTTTATGGATTCATCATAAAATCCTTGAAAATATTTCAGCACCCTAAATTAAAAATATCTTTATAAATCAAAACATTATAAATAATATAATAATCACTCTGAAATACGCGTTTTGAAACAATAACGTACAAACTCTTCAGACTTTTCAAAAAAATGAAAGAAGTCCAACCTAAAAGCATATTAAAGATATGCAAAATCACACTCTCGTAAAAATGCTATAACACAAAATGAATAGATAATGAGAAAAGCCACAAGTACAACTTGTAGCTTTTTTGAAAGATTAATCAAAAACAGGAACAACACTAGAAATGATAACGCAATCCACCTGAAAAACTCGTTCCAGAAAAACCAGCTTTCGTTAGTTTGTGCTGATAAACCAAATCGCCGTAAAGCGCAAAATTTTGAGATAATTGGGCATTAAAACCTAATCCTGTTTCTAACGAAGAACCAAAAGCACCTAGCTGAAAAGCATCTTTAAAATGCACAAATTGTTTTCCTTCAAAACCATGAGCAAGATGAAGCTTGCCATAGAAAGAAACAACCTGAGCCTCATCAGTAGCAACCAGCCTCTTTGTTAAACGCCCTCCAACACGCCCTACCCACTGATGAAGTTTTCCTAAATCAATATCAAAGCCGTCCACATCACGCACCTTATTAAATTGAAGATATTGATAAACAACCTGAACTTGCGGATCAAAAACAAAACCGTCCTCCCCCACCATAAATGTTTTACCAGCAGTCAATGAAGCACTTAAAGGGAAACCCTTTAATGTTGCCGTCTTGCCCCGTGCAGTTGTTAGAACATCACCTTTAAACAAGCCGTAAGACACAAGACCATCAATGTAAAAACCTGTATCATGCTGCATACCACCATATGCCGTAACTGACCATTTATCAAATGTACTTTTTTGACTCTGCTCAACATTCAAAGGTTGCAAAGAAAATCTCTCGTAAGCCCCGATAACTCCAAAAGAAGTGGAACCATACATATTTTCGATTGCTTTCAGCAAAACACCTGCCTCTAGTGCATTATAATCAAACTCGCCGCCATAACCATATTCAAGCGTGGAAAGATTTGAAGTATAACGATGATTGCCGCCATAACCGCTCACAAAAAAGAGAGGTTTTTCACGACTTTCTAATAAGCCCCCAGAAGTAATTCGCAAAGCTTCTAACCGCTTATTTTGATTGTTAACATTCATCAAACCAATATGACGTAAGGCATTAGGCAAAAGGAGATAAGTCGGAACCTGCGGAACAACAGCCTTAACGCCCGGCTTAGGATGAGGCTCCGGAGCTGGTTCTGGAGAAGGAGCTGGACCTGGAATTGGCTCAGGAAAAGGATCTGGTTTAGGTTTAACATCAGAATCTATAGACCTACTTTCAAGGCGAAAATCCCAAAATTCTCCGCTCCCTTCAACTAATCTCTGATCCATGTTTGCTTTTCCAAACTCAGATTCTGGACCATAACTATAAAGCTTATACTGATAAGGTAATTCGTTTAAGGCTACATAACCACCTTCCAACTGAAAAGAATCTTGCTTTGCTTGTCCAGAAACCTGAATGATTGAAATACCTTCATCATTCCCCCCCTTCCCCGTGTATCCTCCTGGACTTCCTGAAACTCCATGCACTTGGAGCTTTGTTTTTCCCGAAACATCACCATGAATTAAAACACGATCAGTCTTTTGATGATTAAGAGCACCACCACTATTCAGGTATGTATTAAGAGAAATAGAGGCACCTTCCCGTGCTCTATAAACTTCACCCTTTCCCTTTCCCACACGAAGGGTTTGATAATCATCAACAGAAGAAGATTCGTGTCTTTTAAAATTAATAGAGCTCTCATCCATAAGACTAACGAGTGAAATAGAAGAATCATGTGCAGCCCCATGTTGATCTTTTTGCAGCGGTTGTTGTAAAATCCATGTAGAACGACCTCCCAAATAAAGTTCGGCATTAGAGTCTTTATCAACGTGTGTGCGACCTTCAAGCGTAGAAGCATCAGCCAAAACGATCACAGATGCCCCTTTCTCAGCTTTTAATAAAACATTCCCTGAACGAAGAGTGCTTTTCATCAAACTCACCGCACCAGAAATAACATTGCTGCCATAAAGAGCCGTATCGTCTTCAACAGAAAACTCTGTTGTATCCAAATTAACAACTTCTAATCGTGGTGGAGCTTTTTCTTCCTCTAATGAAATCTCTTCTTTTTTATCCCCACCTTCACTCCATGGCTTCTCTCCCCGAAAATAGATACCATAAGATCCCTTACCCTTTACTGTAACAGAAGAAGACTTAAAGTTAGCCTCGGTCACATAAAAGTTATTCGATAAATCTTCAGTTTCATCTTTTGAGTCAGAACGTTCTGGTACAACACTAAAAGGCTTGACGGGATTTTCTAATAATATACCATGTGCATCCTCAACCTTAACAGCCCCCCCTGTAAACTCAACACGTCCCCCTTCATCCATTAAAAAAGCTGCATCATTTTTGTCTTTGTGGCCCTTTCCAGTAAGAGTGACACCATCGAGAATCACCGTCCCTCCCAACATCGCAGAAATCCCATGACTGTTGGTAAAGTTAACCTCCCCACCTTCCACCCAGATATCTGCACCGCTATAACTGGAAAGACTTACCTTCCCATCACGCGTATTAACTTTTGTATCCTTTAAAATAACCAATGAATTCCCCACGGCTTCAACAGCCCTATCACTGTCCTCTATAATCCCCTGCTGTATCTCAATTATCCCATTATGAGCGAAAAGAGCTAACTTTGTATTTTTAAGCGTCGATTTTTTCAAAACAATCTTTCCATCATCGAATACAGCCACACCACGCAAAAAAGATTTATCAGGAACTTCACTGCTAACAGTTACATTCTCTCCATCAACTCTGGTCCCTATTCCCTTCACCGTTATAGCAGTGGGATTAGCAGGGTAGTTGGAAACATTTGCACTCGTAATTGTATAAGATTTATTATCAATTTTAGGATCTATCCCGCAATTATCACATACATAATACAACCCACTATAGTAATAAAAACCAGGATTCACTCCTCTTCCATCAGAGTCTGCATCTTTAACAGAGTTATCTACATTTTTCTGATATCCATTCCATCCATCCACTCCACTCAGCTTACGATAATCATTTCCCCCACGAATACCATCATCGTTATTGCCAACATTAATCATATTAGGAGGATAATAATTATCACCACTTTCTCCACTAAGAGGAAGCTTATGCTTATTACTCCCGCTAAGCTGAGGAGAAGAATTAGCAGAGACAACTGGGATAACCTTTATAACATAACGATTACTATCCTTCCCCTCTGTAGCGGCATACACTTCTCTTCCATTTTGAAGCAAAGAGAGGATAGCTGTTGTACAAGCACATAAACATACATGATTTCTAAAAACTTTAATCATAGTTCCCTCGAAACTTTCCTTCCCCTCTCATTAAAAACAAAAGCACTTACAAAACACCCCATTGCACACCTCAAAAATACGAAAAGTGTAACAAAAGAACATGCCTCATGCTCATCTGAACTGTGCAATGAATTATCCCAATAAATTTGGCAAAAGCTCTACGCCAAAACCACCTATAAGAGAATAGTTACAAAACACACTTTATGAGTGTATAATGCATTCTGTATTTCGTGTAAAGAAAAAATAAAACCAGTGCGTGTAATTAATTAAAAACACAATCAAACCTTGTGAACTTTAAAAATTAATCCACAAGGAGATGAATGAAACAATGACTTAAATCAGTAGAAAACAAACTCTCAAAAACGAGCTTTAGAAAACATCAAATATTATATTAGATAATATCAATACAGTACCAAAAAGGATAACGTAACGTATACCGGTCTGCTGAACGCTTAAAAAGCCGATAAAAGCGAAGCACTCTATCGCATCAGTAGCAGCATAAATTTTAAGAAAATTCGCTTTAGCGAAGAAAAGTGCTCTCATGCATAAAACAAACTATGTCTTTTTTGCTTAATAAAGAAGACGAGATTTCTTAAGAACAACACAAGTTGTTATAAAGAAAAAAGGCAGCACAATGTGCTGCCTTTTCTAAAAAGGTACATAGTGTACCTTATATTAAAACTGATAACGTACTCCTCCAGAAAAACTTGTTCCCGAAAAACCAGCCTTATTAAGCTTATGTTGATAGAGAATATCAGCATGCAGAGAGAACTGTGGCAACAATTTGGCATTAAAACCTAATCCAGCCTCTATAGAAGAACCAAAAGCTCCTAACTTGAAAGCATCATTGAAATGCACAGACTGTTTTCCTTCAAAACCATGAGCAAGATAAAGCTTACCATAGAAAGCAACAGCATTCACGCCTTCAGAACCTGTAGGAATCTTGGTTAAGCGTCCACCAACACGCGCTACCCACTGATTAAGGTTACCCATTTCAATATCAAAATTGTCGATATCACGGGCTTTATTAAACTGGAGATGTTGATACACAACCTGAACCTGCGGATCAAAGACAAAGCCCTTATATCCTGTCATAATTGTCTGACCACCAGCTAAAGAAACACTCAAAGGATTACCTTTTAATGTTGCTGTTTTACCCCGTGCAAGGGTGAGAACATCACCTTTGAACAGACCATAGGATAAAAGACCGTCGACATAGAAGCCAACATTATGCTGCATGCTACCATATACCGTAGCAGTCCATTTATCAAATGCACTCTTCTGACTGTGCTCAACATTCACAGGCTGCAGAGAAAGTTTTCCATAAGTTCCCATAACGCCAAAGGATATAGCACTATCAGCATTTTCAATAGTTTGCAGCAAAACACCTGCCTCTACACCATTATAACTAAGATCACCTCCGTAACCATATTCAAGTGCGGACAGATCTGAAGCATAACGGTAATTTCCACCATAGCCGCGCAAGTATAAAGCGGGATTTTCACGAACCTCTACCATTCCTGTAGAAGTCATCCGCAACGTCTCCAATTGCTTATTTTGATTGCTAATATCCATTAAACCAGCGTGGAATACACTATTAGGCAAGCTGAGATAAGTTGGAACCTGTGGAACAACAGACCTTACAAATTGTTCAGGAAGGGCAGCAGATCCAACAGACTTAACATACTGATTTTCTAAACGGAAATTCCAAAATTCTCCACCATCCTTAACAAATTTCTGCTGAACATGCTCCTGTTTCGAAGTCGCTTCTGGAGCATAAGCACGAAGGGTGTATTTGTAAGGTGAGTTTCTCAGTGCAACATAATTGCCATCGAGTTGGAAAGAGTCTTTCTTCGCTTGACCATAGACCTGAATAATTGAAACAGTATGAGCAATCTTGGCATTCGCTTTACCATCTCCTACATTGCCCGCATCACCTCGTACATGTATTTTTGTTTTTCCAGAAACATCACCATGAATGACAAGCCGATCAGTGACTTGCTGATCACTCGGATCACGAGGATTTAAACGTGCATTGAGATGAATTACAGCATTACCCTGTGCCGCATAAACAGTTCCTTTCCCATTTCCAATATGGAGAGTCTGATATTTTCCTTCAGATTCCGAAGGTGCAAAATCAATAGCACTATTTACAAGACTTACAGAAGAAATGCATGAATCCGCACATCCTGAATCTAGAGTCCCCAAATTCCTCTGTGCACTTCTTTTTAGAATCCACTGTGAATTATTAGCCAAGTCTAATTTTGCATAAGAATTTTTATCAACGCGAACACCGCCTGTAACAATAGAATTATCAACTGAAACCAATATGTTCGAATCATTCTCAGCTTTTAATAACAAGTCACCAGCAAGAGTTGTTTTATTTTCTAATGAAACACGACCACCAGAATTATTACCATAGATAGCTATACCATTTGCAACTTCAAAATCAGTTTTTTTCAACGAAACTGTCCCTGTTATGCCTATAGGCGTTTTTTCCTGTTTGGACACAGTACTCCGCTTAACAACATTTGTTTTCTCAGTTGTTAAATCCTGACTTCGATTTTGTTGACTCGCTTCCTTCTGTGTTCCCCCATCAAAATATATACCGTAGACTCCGTCACCTTCCACTTTAACAGTAGAAGACTCGATATTTACGTGATTCATAGTAGGACGAACGTCAGAGGATCTCCTTCTCCTAGAAGAACCCGTCTCAACCACATTATCACCAGACTTTATAATCCACAAAGCATGAGCATCAGTAACAACATTTCCGTTCTTAAAATCAACAGAAGCATTATCACTCACCAGAAAAGCTGCACGTCCAAATTTCTCTGTAGAATTCGACTTTCCTGCTTCCTTTTTCGCAGTAATATTAACTTTGTTTAATCTTACACGTCCCCTAGCTTCTGATCTCACAGCCACTCCATTTGTCAGCATAATCGTTCCAGAGTCCATAGTTACCTCACCAGCCTGACTCGCCAGACCAGCCACAGCTAAATCCCCCGTTACGTTAATTTTTGTATCCTTTAAATTAACAGATGATCCAGAACTCGCCAAAGCGCCTACATAACGCGCATTGACTGTTCCAGTATGCATTGTAACCTTCCCGCCACTTTGCGCTTCAAGCCCAATCACAGAAGAGGTAATTGTTGATTTATTATCCAAAACAACTTCCGCCCCCTCTTCTGCAAGCACAGCACTCACGGCATATATTTCATTAAAATCAACATTATTTTTGCTATCAGAAAAATCCGCACCACTAATTGTGGCTCCCTCTAACTTAATAACCGTATCCTGATTTTTTGCATGCATAGGATGTTGAGTTTTATCACTTACCTTCAATGTAACGTTTGCCACTGTACGTGTTTGGCCATCACTGCATAAATAAGGAGTTCGCAAATCCTCTCCACCATTATTCTGTATAGCACCACATGTAGAAGAAACCGTTTCCTTAGAAGAAACATCTCCATTACCAGCATGATCACCAAGCATAAGAACACGTCCAACAGCTCTAGAAGATACAGCAGATGTCTCAGAAACCATAGGAGCAGAAGCATTCATAGCAGAAGCTCCATTAGAAGATATGACAGCTATCTCAGAAACCACAGAAGTAGAAGGCTGCATAGCAGAAGCTCCATTGGAAGATATAACAGGTATCTCAGAAACCACAGACGTAGAAGGCTGCATAGCAGAAGCTCCATTAGATATAGCAGGTATCTCAGGAGCAGAAGGCTTCATAGCAGAAACTCCATTAGAAGATATAGCAGATATCTCAGAAGTAGAAGGCTGCACAGCAGAAGCTCCATTAGATATAGCAGATATCTCAGAAGTAGAAGGCTTCATAGCAGAAACTCCATTAGAAGATATAACAGCTACCTCAGAAACAACAGGAACAGAAGCATTCATAGCAGCCTTCATAGCAGCAGCTGATTTTATAGGTGATGGCCTCTTAGATACAATATGATCCCCAGGTGTTACAAAAATTTCATCGGCAGATATTACAGGTCCTCTACCTGTATCAGATCTCCCACTTAAATTAACTCTTGGAGGTACTAAAGGTGCCAAATTTCTGGATAAAGAAGGAGTAACAGATGATGGAGATGGAGTAACAGGTAAAAAGGTATGCACTACAACCTCAGATGTTTCAGATTCCGTAAAATCTTCGTCATCATCATCTTCATAAAATTCGTCAGATGTTTCAGATCTCAAAAGTGAATTGCCTTGAACAGAGACTACAGATGCAGATTCCCCAGATACAGGAGGAGTTATGGATTCACTATTTACTTCACCAGCACCAGTGTCAGCATTAGTATTTATTGCAGTTTCAGTAGAAGCATTAGTAGAATCAACTGCAACAAGTGGCTTAGCCTTAAAAGTAAGTTGAAAATTAGCAGTAGCAGTATAAGCAGAAACGAGAGGTATAAAATATTCATTTTCTAAACGAAAATCCCAAACACTTCTACTATTTTTAAGTAATGTCTTATCAAAATACTGCATTTTCGGAGGAGTAGTTGGACCATAAGCACGAAGAACATACTTATAAGGTAACCCTTCTCGTGTAATATAATCACCTTTCAGCTTAAAAGAATCCCTCTCTGCATTTCCAAAAACCTGAATAATTGAAATGCTATGAGGTGTATCCTGACTTTGTGATATACCATCAGAAGTATCATTCACAACTACCATTGTTTTTCCAGAAACATCACCATGAATCAACAATCTGTCAGATATTTGAGAATTTTCTGTATTGCTAGGCATCAAATTTGCATTGAAGTAAATTGTAGCGGCAGAAGCAGCACTATAAACTGTTCCATCCCCATCTCCTATACGAAGGGTTCGATACTCAATATCTTTATTAGATGTATTTTCATTTTTCAAAGAAGTAAAAAATCTAACATTACTATCTACAAGATTCATAGACGAAAGACATGAATCTACACAACCCGTATTTGAATTTTCCAAACTATTATGCAGATTCTTTGTTAAATACCACTCTGATCCCCCAGATAGAAAAAGCCTAGCTTGAGATTTTTTATCAACGTGAGCTCCCCCCATGACGACAGAGTCTTCAACAAAAACCGACAAATGCGACCCCTCTTCAGCTTTCAACACTAAATCACCCGAAAGAGTTGAGTCATCTTTTACAACGACGTACCCATCCAAACTGTTACCATAAATGACCACACCATTAGGAACTCTGAAAACCGTATTTTTCAAAAGAACTGCATGCAAACTATCTCCATCATCTTTTATTCCGCCCTCTCCCAGATTTTGACCTACATTTTGACCACTTTCTTGTCTCACTCTCGTTTGATCATTTTTTCTCCTCACATCCGAAGGTATATCACCAAAAAATACACCATAAGACTTACCTTCCACTTTAACGGTTGAATTTTGAATATCAGAAACTATTAAGTTGACAACCCTAGAGTTTGGATCTGGTTTAGACGCCACCACTGCAGAATCTCCAGCGCCAGCTCCAGATGGTGCACTAGTACTTCTAGAATCTGCACCGCTTCCTAAAAAATTCTCTATAGGGAATAAAGCCTCAAAATACGTGGAACTAATATTATTAAGGACAGCGCCATCTCTAGTTTCAATAGAGATGACCTCACCAATGAAAGAATCACTATCAGCCTTAGAACCCTGTTGCGTATCATCGCCATCCTCACTCTCCGCTCCTACTCTATTAGAAGCTACAGAGATATTATTCTTAAAGCTATCACTTACCAACAATGCAACAGTATTAGGAGCTCTAAGTTTTCCATTTTTAAAGGAAATAGTACCTCCAAGTGACAATAAACCTATATTCGTCTCCGAAGTACCAACTTCTGTAGTTTTTGGTTCCTCAGCAACATTGATAACCGTCCCGTCTAGTAGAACAGTCCCCTCTTTTGTAGAGATAACTCCTATTCCACCCTCTTTCACGGTAATTGCTCCAGACCTCATCTCGATAACGGATGGACCCAAACTAACTAAACCGATTCTTTTAACATTAATATCTACATTCTCTAAAACAATCCACCCATTATCACTAGCAAGAGCACCTATATACGCATCTCTGATTCCTCCCCCCACCATCGTGATCTTTCCAGTCTCTTCAGTCCGAAGCCCAATAAAAAAACCCTGAATATTTGAGTTTTTCAAATTAACCTCTGCATTCATATGTGAAGCAGAATCTCCGACATATACACCAACATAAAGCGGATCATGAGTATATAAACTATCTATGTTCTCTATACCTACTTTATAATCCTGTATACCCACTGCAGATAAACTTTCAGAAAGTTCTTTCCCAATATTCATACTTTCAATGGATACTTCGTCCAAATTAACAACTACTTTCCCATCATCAAGAGGAGATTCCACATTTACAGCGCTCTCACCTTGATCCGCTATAATAGCCCCCCCTATTAGAGTATATACTCCGGACTGATCACAGGAAATAGATCCATATATTCGCTGATCACCATTGAGTAAATCAGCCAATCCTTTACCTGCCTCCACAGAATCTATAATTTCTAGAGCCCCAACACCATCACCAACTGGTATAGATACACTCACACCAGGCACCATAGCACCTGATGTATCGGGTGGTAAAGAATTCAATACAGGACTCGATATACCTGGCATACCAACAAGACCATCTGCACTCGCTTTTTGTACTCTTAGCGCCTCTTCCCCCACTGGAAAATATGTTTCGCTTAAACTATCTTTTCGCGGAATATTAAATAATCGCCAAACATCCACATTTCTTGGAACATCTAGTAATCTAACTAACTCTCCACCTACTCCACTTGGCACACCTGCACGCCCCGCACGTGCTTTCTTCCCACTTGCTATTGCTGTTTTTGCTTCTTTTGCTTCCACATTTTCTGCTCTTGTTGCTCTTGCTCTCCTAGTAGTTACACCGCCTGTACCTGGAACACCTGGCATATCACTCAAAGCATCATTTGGCATAGTACCTGGACCAACACCTGGAATAGCAGGCAGGTTCGTTGTATCTGCCCCACTCGAAACACCTAATATAGCCTTTGGTCTTTGTTGACTTACAGTGTTTAATCCTCCTCCTGCTATATTACCTGATAATAAAGTATCTTGTACAAGAGCTAATGAGCCACCAAAGCCAGCTGGTACACCTGCTTGCGGCACATTTGCTACTGTTCCTATCCCAGTAGATAAAACGCCTGAACCTGGGAGCCCTGGCACACCACCCACACCATCTGGAATATCACCCAAAATACCTAGCACTGCACCTGCACCACTCGCAACACCAGGTACTGCACCTGCACCACTCGCAACACGAACACTACTACCTGCAACATTCCGTATCATGCCAGGAACAAAAACATTATTCTTTCTAGAATGACAAGCACTAATAGGTCGAATATGATTTAAAACAGGCACAATCTGAGCCCGAGCCTGAGCCTGAGCCTGCGGCTGAGCAGGACCACTATTAACAGCATTATCGACTCTAGGTTCTGCTCTTTCAGAACCCCCCACTCCTCCGGGTGGTGTTATAGCCCCTGTGCTCGATCCTCCAATTAAAGAGGTAAATGATGATAATGATGGCAATGAAACTGAAGGAAGGTATGATGAGAACCAACCACTCCCCATAGAAACATCTACACCTTGTAAAAAGAAGAAAGCACTTGTTGTCAGTGCGTACAAACGTGTACGCTTTTTAAATACATTGATCATATGTCAAACTTTCTAAATAATGTTGCAAAAACACTAGAATTAAGTGAAAATGAGGTAAGTGAACGATTTGTAACATATGTCAGTCAACTTTACAACATAGTGTTATTTATTTACGCTTCATTTTGTGCATAAAAATACCAAAGTTAAGTTTTTAAGTGCGCAAACCTTTGTAATATTAGATAAAAGGATAAAATCACGATGATAAAATATATGAAATGGATGACTTCTGTTTTACTGGTTGCAATTAGTTTTGCAACGATTTTGTGGACTCATACGAGTATTGCAAATACCAGTACCCAGACAAATGTAACGATTGATCATGTTTCAGGAACGACTTCTGTTCCCACTTCTCCGCAAAAGGTTGTTGTGTTTGATCTTGCCTCGCTAGATAATATGAATCGCCTTGGTATCCAAGCAGTTATCGGCCTTCCTGAAGGAAAAAAACCTTCCTATCTACAACAATTTGACGATGCAAAATATGAAAGAATTGGAACCGTTTTTGAGCCAGATTATGAAAAAATTGCCACTCTTCAACCCGATTTGATTATTATTTCCTCCAGAACTCAAGCAAAATATAAAGACTTATCCAAAATAGCCCCAACAATTGATCTAACCGTAGAAAACGAAAATTCTCTTGAAGATATAAAACGAAATGTGTCTATCCTTGGAAAAATTTTTGGTAAAACACAAGAAGCAGAAAAGGAAATTGCAAAAATCAATGAAGCTTTTGCTGAAGTCCGTAAAAATACCCAAGGAAAAGGCACCGGGCTCATACTCATGACCTCTGGTGGAAAAATCAGTGCTTTCGGACCAAAATCACGTTTCGATATTTTTCACTCCGCTTTTGGAATTGCCCCTGCAACCGATAAACTTACCGTGCAAAAACATGGACAACTCATTTCTCCTGAATTTATTCTTGAAACCAATCCTGATTGGTTGTTGGTGATTGATCGCGATGCAGCCATTGGGCGGGAAGGACAATCCGCAGCACAATTGCTCAACAATGAGCTTGTTCACCGCACAACAGCAAGCAAACAAAACCAAATTATTTATTTGGACTCTTGGAGCTGGTATCGTGCAAATGGTGGTTTAACGGCACTCATTGAAACCGCACAGCAGATCAATGAAGCCTTTACAAAGAGCAAATAAGCGCACGAAAGAGCTTGCTTGCTATATAAATAAAATTTAAAAGCAGAGGTTGTTTATTAAGCAGTCTTTGCTTTTTGTAGATTTTGTTAGAAAATGATTTAACGTGAAGAATTACTGGATAACCATAACACTTCTAATTTTCCTGTCTATCCTCAGCATTTTTGTTGGTTATTCTGATGTCACACCTTCTAACCTTTTCGCAGCCGATCCCCATGCGTGGCTTATTTTTTGGCAAACACGTCTTCCTCGTACCATTGCAATCCTTTTAGTAGGCGCAGCACTTGCACTTTCAGGCATGATTATGCAACTATTAACACGCAATCGCTTTGTTGAACCATCAACCACTGGAACCATTGAATCTGCTTCCCTTGGCATTCTTTTTATTATGATTTTTGGGCCCGATATTCCTGTTTTAGGAAAAATGGTCGTTGCGACAATTTTTGCCATGGTAGGCACTTTACTTTTTATGTTTTTATTGCGACGCATTCCTCTAAAATCTGCTCTCATTGTACCCCTTACAGGGATTATGCTAAGCTATATTATTGGCTCTTTAACCAATGCCATTGCAGATTATGAAATGTTACTTCCTTCTCTTCAAGCTTACTTATTTGGCAGTTTTTCGATGGTTCTTGAAGGAAAATATGAGCTCTTATGGCTATCCCTTCCCCTTTGTATTCTGGCCTATTGTACTGCTGATCGCTTTACGGTTGCAAGTTTGGGAGAAGATTTAACCAATAACCTTGGATTGAATTATCGTGTTGTCATGTTTTTTGGTCTTTTTATTGTCGCCTCAATCACTGCTGTTGTTGTCTGTACCATTGGCCGTATTCCTTTTGTTGGGTTGATTATTCCAAATATTGTTTCAAGTTTCATGGGAGATAATATGCGCTATACCGCTCCTTGGGTGGCCATCAGCGGTGCAGGATTGGTCTTGATTTGTGATCTTTTAGGACGAATCATTCATCCCTCTCTTGAAATTCCCATCAGCACCATAATGGGTGTAATCGGTAGTTTTATTTTTATGATACTGCTTTTACGCTGGAGAAAGCGTCTTGGATAGAAGAAGAAAAACAATATGTGTACTAACAACACTTATCATCATAGCATGCACTGTCATTAGTCTTTACATGACGTGGAACATCAATGTTTATACATGGAAATTTCGTCTTACAAAACTTTCCTCTTTGCTTCTTATTGCCTATGCAATAAGCGTTTCCACGGTTTTATTTCAAACAATCGTTAATAATCGTCTTCTTACTCCTTCAATTATGGGATTTGATCAGCTTTATATTTTAATAAAGACTGCCCTAATGTATTTTGTAGGCTCTCTTTCTTTGCCCTTTTTGAATGAAGAAGGACAGCTTGTTCTTGAAGCCCTCATTCTTATCCTTTTTTCAATAAGCCTTTTTCGCTGGCTCTTTTCAGGAAGCCTAAAAGGACTTCATTTAACGCTTTTAATCGGTGTTGTTTTAGGCGGATTTTTTTTCAGTTTACGGATGTTTATGCAATTGCAACTAAATCCAGACCAAATGATGAATTTAACGGATATTATGTTTGCAAATTTTAATAAATTTAATACACCGTTAATAGGCTTTGCCACAATCATTGTCTTCATTGTGAGTCTGATTGGATGGCATTCCCGTCATCTTCTTGATATTTTGGCTTTGGGACGTGAAAATGCTCTTAATCTTGGCGTTAATTACCACAAAAGTGCGACAGCTGTCCTTATTTTTGTTTCCATTCTCGTATCCATTTCCACCGCATTAGTAGGCCCCGTCACCTTTTTTGGACTGTTAGTTGCCAACCTTTCCTATGAACTTTCTCCTCAAGCAAAACACAGTATTGTTGTTCCAATTGCAATATTATTGGCTATTATTTGTCTGGTGGGGGGACAATTTATTTTAGAACAAATTTTTCATATGGCAGGGCGTTTAAGTTTTATCATTGAGTTTTGTGGGGGAATTGTTTTCTTAATGTTACTGATGAAGGGAAAACTAAAATGATTGAGATCAATCATCTTTCCAAGGCTTACGGAACACGATTGATTATCGATAATTTATGCCTTCATCTTCCAAAAGGGGGGATTATTTCTCTTATTGGGCCCAATGGTTCGGGAAAGTCAACTCTTTTAATGCTGATAAGACGTCTTTTGCCACACCATAATGGTACAATTCATATCGACGGCTTTGATATTGATAAAATGCCCCACGATATTTTGGCTCAAAAACTCTCAATTCTGCGTCAAGAAAATCCTTTGTCTTTTCGCTTAACCGTGTACGATTTAGTAAGTTTCGGACGCTATCCTTATTCAAAAGGCTGGTATACACATGAAGATAAACAATTTATCGACAGTGCGCTACGCTATCTCGGCTTACAAGATTTACAAGACCGTTTTTTAGATGAGCTTTCTGGCGGTCAGCGTCAACGCGCTTTTATAGCCATGGTTATCTGCCAAGACACTGATTATCTTCTTTTAGATGAACCATTAAACAATCTGGATATGAAACATGCGGTTTCTATGATGAAGCAATTACGCCGCACAGCTGATGAACTGAAAAAAACCATTCTTATTGTTATGCACGATATTAATTTTGCCTCATCTTACTCAGATATGATTGTTGCATTGAAAAATGGGAAAGCGGCCTATTGTGGGACTCCAAAAGAAATTATGCAACCAAAAATTCTTAAAGACATTTATGATGTCGATATTCAAATCAAAACAATTAATGACATCCCTATCGCTCTTTATTATCGATAATCATAAAGATTTTTTGCGCTTGCATGCACTATAGAATCTGCTAGGGATAGTAAAATTGGCTTATTGGGGAATAGTTTAATGGTAGAACAGCGGACTTTGACTTCGTCAATCTTGGTTCGAATCCAAGTTCCCCAGCCAGTATTTAATGATTGTAGCTTGTCATCGGGTTTTGTATAATTTGAAAGCAGGTTTTGCATCAATTTATTTTTTTCAAAGGATCTTCAAAAACTTTCAAGGGTTATTTAAAATCCCTTTAATGCATATTTTCTTTTCCTCTAAAAATTGCAATTTGAGATGATAAGCTCTTGAGCCGGTGCGGATTCTTTGAATCACATGTATAAGATGTGGCAACCCCTTTTATCTTAAATTGGCTAAATATTTTTCGGATCTGAGACACATCATTGAGAGAGAAGAATTTTTCTCTTGCGCAAGCAAAGCAAACATTGTCTGGTAATCCTCGCGCAAATAAATCCTTTCCATAGTAATACACGTATATCTGGCTCTGTTTATGGGAAAGCCTTATCTAATAGCTATAAACCTATCTAAAGAGAGAATTCAAAAAAGAAAGCCGAGCCAAATGATATGACGCGGCTTTCAGATATTGATTATAAGATTCAAATGAATCATCCACAATGGAGTAATAAATTCATATATACAAAACGTATCATATTGCAAGTGCTCTATTTAGAAATATGAAAACTTATCAAAAGAAACGTAAATGATAGCTATGATTTTGATATCATTCATTAGCATTATAGAATCTATAAACGCTTGGTAACTTTATCAATCCAATCAAAAGAAAATGCATCTTAAATGAATGTTTTCTCAATAAGGCTTTCATAAGTATCTTTTCATTTTGCACTCAAATGTAACTTCTTTGCAAATTAACCAGCTCAAATTTGAGTTGGCAAAATTAACCAATCCAATTTTGGAGGCGTTATCTTTAGAATAGCCATCTTTAAACATTATAGCTTTTGACTCAAAATTGAATAAAATCCCATACCTTAGATGTTACAATGGTTTTGAATTTTGCTGCCTCATCTTTTTTTCAATAGGTGCCCCCCAAATTTTGAGAGAGCTCATTTGGTTTCGTATTTTTAAACTGTAACTTTTAAAACGTTTTTTTCTCGCTTGCTTGCGTTATATCATTAAAAGGCTTTCAATTTCATAAGACATAACATTGTGATTTTCATTCTATATTGTGATGATAGTATCTATATAATGCCTGCCTATCATTTACTAACTTTTTAGTAAGCGTTTTTAAAAACGTATCATAAAATTTATGATACGTTATGAATGATAACCGCTTTTCATTTCATTTGAATGCACCCATGCGTTATAGTATTTGCATCATGATTTGCTTTTTATAGTCTATACATCCATGGCAATCTTATATAAAAAATGATCAATTCAAACATGCATAAAAGTAGGGATTCTTAAGTGGATTCATACAAAATAACTGCACTTAATGTATTGATTTTATTAGTTTTTATGTACAATACCTTTTTAACTTCATAAAGATATCAATTTCCTTGTAAAGAATATTCCTCCCATTCCAACAAAAGACTCCACATAAGGCGATGAGGGATAGCTTCTATGATTTTACAAGTACTGATCACTGGCCATGCAATAACGCCGACTGATGTCCAAGCCAATTAGACCGCCTGTGGAAACAGGCAGGTTGTGGGGCTGAATATAGTGGAACAGCACCGAACGGATAAGCCACACGTCGTAAGTAAGCCTCTTAGCTTGCATAGCTTATAGGTTTTGGAAACAGCCAATTATTATAATTCAGGTATTATAATTCAGACGATTAAAGATCAGATCTCAAGCTTTTTAATCCAGTGGACAAACACGAATAATATGTCCGTCTGGATCTTTGATTAGGAAGGTACGTCCAAATACATCAGTATACGGTTCCTTCAAAACATTTATCTCAACAGTGGTTTGCTCTTTCCATTCCGCATAGAGCTTATCTACGTCCTCTCCTGTCGGAAACATAATGCCGATTTCTGAAAAACGAGATGCATTTTCCTCAGGCGTATCGCCCCCAGACCAGAGAGCAAAGAGAGCATCCCCCGAAGAAGCAAATGCAACATAGCGTAGCGAGGTAAACACAGGTTCTTTCTTGAAGATGAATTTGTAAAAAGCCGTAGAATACTCTATGTTTGAGACGTATACCAACTGTAGGTTTGGGGTAACAGGATAAGTAGGGATATTACTCATTAATTCTCTATGATTTAGTAGCTGTTGCCTGACAGGCATATACCTATTAGAGAATATTTCAACAAGAGTTTGTGATACCTCCGTTCGCGGTGTGCTCTATTTATATGTTTTTATTCGCTTATTGCTATATGCTAAAATATTGAGACCGCCACTACGGGGATTATAATGATATCCCTATCGCTCTTTATTATCGAGAATCTAAAGATTTTTTGCACTTGCCTACACTATAGAATCTGCTAGAAATGGTAAAATTGGCTTATTGGGGAATAGTTTAATGGTAGAACAGCGGACTCTGACTCCGTCAATCTTGGTTCGAATCCAAGTTCCCCAGCCAGTGTAGCTGTAGCTTGCCAGTTGTAGCTTGCCAGCTGTAGCTTGCCAGCAGGTTTTGTATAATTTGCCACTAGGTTTTGTACCAATTTATTTTTTTTCAAAGAGTTTTTAAGGGGTTCTCAAAGGGTCTTCAAAGACCTTTCAAAGATCATTTAAAGCCTCTTTTTCTTTTCTGCTCAAAATCGCAATTTTTGATGATCAATCATTGAGTTGGAATCGTATTATTTGAGAAGCAGCGTATATAAGATGGTATGACTTCTTTTAGCATAAATTGACTGATGATTTTTCTGTATCCTAAGCACATTATTCAGGACATTATTAAATAAGAGAAGCGTTTAAGGAATTCGGTCAACTTGACCAAATTGCTCTTCAGTCTGCAATTGTGCAATGTTTGCACCATTGCTCCTTTGAGGAATTGGGTAAACATTACCCTATTGCTGTACTCATGCAATTGGTGCAAGTTGCACCTATTCCTTACCTCCACACCAAAATGCGAACTTTTGATTTTGGTCTCAATACTCTTCAACACCGATCAAAGGGTCAAGTTGTCCCTTTGATTTTCTGTCTCTCAGAGGTTTCCTTTTCTCCTGCCTCTTTTCCCTTGTTTGGTGCCTCGAGTGTGATTTCTGTTGTGTATCCGCTTTGTTTTTCATAGCGGTGGGTGACGGTTGCAGCTTTCCATGGCCCATTGATTTGCCCACGAAACCCTTGAAGGATGAGAGGTTGATCCGCCATGATTTCAGGGCGTCCCTCAAGGGTCAAAGAACCACTGCCTACAGCACGACATAAGCGATCCGACTCGGAAGCAGCGGCAGATAAAGCTTCCTCTTGACATGGATAACAACTGCGAAGACGCCGCACGGGACCGCTAAACCCTGTCTGATGCTTGACTTGGCATTGCTGCCCTTTTGAGCGATCAAAATAAGAAGCTTCAATGATGCCGTATTGCGTGCGTGGCTCTAACGTGAATTCCCAGTTAGAACAGTCGTGCTTATGAAGTTCAAGGGCTGGTAAATTATCCCCGCTTAAAAATAAAAACTTATGGTCTTTGATTAAAAAACGCGCCCGCATGCGGTCCGCAAGACGGGTTAAAAAATCAACCGCCGATTGATCTGTACGAATCACATAAGAAAGAGTTTGTGTGGTGAACTGGGGACTGACCTTTGCTTGATAGCCATGGCGTTTGGCGAGTGTCTCAACAATCTCACCAACAGTTTTGTGATCAAAATGTTCACTCGCTTGTTCTTTGAGTTCTTTACGCATCGAGGCGCTTTTGCCACAAAGGCGCAAAATCTCTCCATCACTGCCACCAATACTCACCACCGACTCAACAACAAAACGCCCCATAAAGGCACTGATGCTGTTCTCATAGCCAAAAATCACTTGCAGAGTGCTGTTGCTTGAGGGAACCTCTAAATCATTACCACT
>NZ_JBHIRJ010000015.1:0-35728 GCF_042197045.1 Bartonella sp. AA74HLJMH | reverse complement strand
AGAGAGATTAGAGCGGATTTTTCCGTTTTCAGATGTATAACCAGCACCAAGAGCAAATGCGGATTGTCCACGCCATGTGCCGCTACCAAATGAGACACTCAAAGATCCCGGCTCGTCGAAGTAACGTAGGTTGGATACTGCTAGACCAACGGCGGCTGCTTGCCTTGCCTCTTTGCGTACGCTCTTAATATCATAACTTAAAATATTAAACTTCATATCTGTATATCGGTCAGACCGATCAACAGCATCATCAATGGCATTAATAACAATATTATCCACCCGACTATCCGTATATTTTTTTGCATCATCGAGAACAATTTTCATCTGTTGCTGAGTGTAATCATGCAGTTGACCACCATTCACAGCTTCTTTCGAACCTTGTTCAATGCGACCATTGGCAACATTATCAATCATAACAGGTTCACTTTCGTTGCCACCTTTTAGAGTGATCTTATTGTTTTTTTTACCATCAGCATCTTTATCATAGTTAACTGCACCATCAGAAAGATTATTAACCGTGTTCTCAATATTATCAACTCTGTCTTCAATATTGAAAACCGTTTCACCAATATTCGTAACCGTAGTGGAAATATTGTCGACTCTGTTTTCAATATGCTTAATATCTTTTTCAACGCCAGTGATACGTTCGTTGGTTTCCCAAAGCTGTCCACCATTGACTGCATCTTTTGAACCTTCTGCAATTTTACCATCTGCTACATTGATAATCTTACTTGGTTGACCATCATGGCTAGCGTCATAAGCTTTTTTCTGCTCATTCCAATTTAAACCATTGGACGAGACATTGTTTTCAACACTTTGAATACGGTCGTTTATCTTAGACATACTCTCACTTACGCCGTCAAAAGCACTGGCAACGTTATGATAATCCTTCTTTTCACCAGAGCTCCCGTCAGCTTTGAATTGTGCTATCTTGAAAGTAGGAGCAGTCCATTCTCCATTATTATAGCCAGCGCCACCACCAAAATATGCAGCAAGCTGATTACTCATCAAATAAAGTTGCGAACCATTTATAGCATCGGTTGAGTTAGCAGAAATATCTCCATTAGCAAGAAACTTAATTTTGCTATTGGTTTTTTCCTCTCCATGCTGTGCTACAAATGCCTGCTCATCATTGCTCCACAACAAAGCATCCCCTTTGACTTCTTGTGTAATATCATTGATTTGTTGTGTAAAATTATTGACCACATTCGTGAGATGACTATTCACACTCTTCACATTTGCATCGAGACCACTCAAAGCTGAGCCAACATCATGATAATTGGCTTTTGCCACCTGACCATCTTCAACAATAACAGATAAACTATAGTTTGGTCCTTTAAAAGCACCATTTTCGAACGAGGCACCCCCACCAAAATAATTTGCTATATCTCCAGATATTTTATTAATTTGGTTCCCATTGATCGCATCATGCGAATCTTCAGCAATTATGCCATCTTTAACATTATGGAGAGCAACAGGGACTTGGTTATCCATCCCACCTAAAGTTATGCTACCATAATTAACGGTACCGTTTTCTTTATCATAAAGAACTGCAGCAGCACTTGTAAGATTAATATCATTAGAAATATTCTCGATACTTTTATCAAGCTGGGCTTTGTTAACAGCTTCATTACCATTCACAGCTGCCTTCACACCAGAAATTATCCTATCGTTGTCTGCATTATTTGCAATATTAATTATAGAACCTCCTGTTGCCTTACCTATGGTGATAGTACCTTCATTTTCCTCCTGCTTAACGAGGCTATTTTTTGTCGCATTCGCAATCTGATTTTGGATATTCGTGATAGAAGTATCAACAGCATTAAAAGTAGATTCAAAATCATTATGTGGCTTACCCTGAATAGTGTAAGTGGGAGCCTTACCGTTAGATATATCTGCACCACCACCAAAATATTTAGATGTATTTTGAGAAATTTTTGCTAGATCATTCGTAACAGTGGTAACATTCTGATTAGTAGCAAAGAGCTGCGAACCATTTACTGCATCGGTTGAATCTTCAGTAATATCTCCATTGGCAAGAAATTTAATTTTGCTATTGGTTTTTCCGTCTCCATGCTGTGCTACAAATGCCCGCTCATCATTACTCCACAACAAAGCATCCCCTTTAACTTCTTGTGAAATATTTGTGATTTTTTCATTGACATCTTTTACCACATTCGTCAGATGCGTATTCACACTCTTCACATTCGCATCAAGACCACTCAAAGCTGAGCCAACGTCATGATAATTGGCTTTTGCCACCTGACCATCTTCAACAATAACAGATAAACTATAGTTTGGTCCTTTAAAGGCACCATTTTCGAACGAGGCACCACCACCAAAATAATTTGCTATATCTCCAGATATTTTATTAATTTGGTTCCCATTGATCGCATCATGCGAATCTTCAGCAATTTTCCCATCTTTAACATTATGGAGGGAAACGGGTGCTGTAGTCTTATCACCACCCAAAGTTATGCTATTATAATTAACGGTATCTTTTTCTTTATCATAGAGAACTGCAGCAGCACTTGTAAGATTAATATCATTAGAAATCTTCTCTATACTTTTATCAAGCTGAGCTTTGTTAACAGCTTCATCATTTCGCTCTGCAGCTTTTACACCAGAAATTGTACGAGAATCACCAGATTTGTTTGCAACATTAATTTCTGTCCCCCCCGTTATCACACCAATGGTAATAGTACCTGCATCTCCTTCCTGCTTAACAAGGCTATTCTTTGCTGCATTAGTGATTTGATTTTGGATATTCGTGATAGAAGTATCAACAGCATTAAAAGTAGATTCAAAATCATTATGTGGCTTACCCTGAATAGTGTAAGTGGGAGCCTTACCGTTAGATATATCTGCACCACCACCAAAATATTTAGATGTATTTTGAGAAATTTTTGCTAGATCATTCGTAACAGTGGTAACATTCTGATTAGTAGCAAAGAGCTGCGAACCATTCACTGCATCGGTTGAATCTTCAGCAATATCTCCATTGGCAAGAAATTTAATTTTGTTGTTTTCTTTGTTTTCTCCATACTGTGCCAAAAATGCCTGCTCATCATTACTCCACAATAGAGAATCTTTAGAAACACCCTCAATTTTCTGAGTGAACTCATTAGCTACATGTGTTAAGCGACCATTCACATTGTTTATATTCTCATCAAGCCCTGTCAAAGCTGTACCAACATTATTATGGTCCTTAGTTACTGCTGCACCATCTTCAGAAATGTGCGATAAATGATAGTGCGGACCAAACAAGATACCGTCGTGAAAGTCCGCATCACCACCAAAAATACCTGCTATATCTCCAGATATTTTTTCAATCTGGCTACCATTAATTGCATCATTCGACCCTTTTGCAATTGTACCAGCTTGTACATTATGGAGAGAAACTGGTGCCGTAGTCTTATCACCACCCAAAGTCACGCTATTATAATTAATGGTGCCATCTGCATTTTTATCATAAAGAACCGCAAAGTTATTTGCTTCTTTAATGACCTTAATACTGTCCGTGATATCTGCAATTTCACCATCAAGTTGTTTTTTATTAACGGCTTCATCATCCTTAACTGCTTCTTTCACACCGGAAATTGCACGAGCATCACCTGATTTGTTTGCAATATTAATCTCTGTGCCTTCTATTTCCTTACCGATGATGATACGATTTGTCTCTTCTTCTCGCTTAACAAGGCTATTGCTTTTTATAGTGTCAACAACATCTGCAATCTGACCATCGAGCTGTTGTTTATTAACAGCGTCGTTATTGTTTACAGCAGCCTTCACACCGGAAATTATCCTATCTTCACCCGATTTGTTTGCAACATTGATTTCAGAACCACCTGTTTCTATACCAATGGTGATACGACCTTCTTCTCCACCATCTTGCTTAACAAGACTATTTGCTGCTATTTGATTTTTTATCTCTTGTAGCTGCGCAAAATTCACTGCATCATAAGGTTCTTCCCCAGCTGCCACTCCTGTAATCTGCTTATTGCCAGCATCAATACCATCCACAGTTATTCTAGCCCCATCAGCAAATATAATGCCATCATCACTTACAGAGCTTCTCCCAGCGGTAACTCGTTCCACTGTAATATTGTTAGCTAGATCAAATTTTACATTATTGTCTTCCGCACCTTTTGTGATCTTAAGGTTGTTACTTTCAGCCGACAAATCTACCGTACTCTTTATACCAATCGTTGTGGCATTTTTACCTCCAATAGACAGCTGCCAACCTTGGTCTACATAAGTTTTTAACGCTTTTAGCTGTGCAACATTAACAGCATCAGTAGAATAACTACCAGCAGCCACTCCTTCAAGCTGGCGTGTTACCTTATTTTTATAATCACCAATAGTCGCTGCATTTGCAGTACCTTTCCATACCTCACTGTTTTTATTTTTTTCGCTTAGCTCGATAGGACTGTAACCGTCAGCGCCAGCAAGCGATGTAGTCGCAGAACCGTCCCCAAGAACAACATTGCCATACGCCCGTGTTTCAGCCGCACGCGTTTCAGCATTCTTATCTATAACAATAGCTCCATTACGATCAGCCCTCACTTTTGAGGAGTAACCATTCGCGAATGTATATTCCTCAATGCTATCTTGATTATCATATACGGAACCTATCGCAATACCGTCTAGCCCTGAAGTGCGAGCCATAGAGTTTATGGCAAAACTTTTCTCTTTTGCCCTATATTTCTCTGGATCTAAAACAACAGCTTTTTTAGCCTTCTTATCCCTTTTTGAATCAGGAACGAGCGTGCTATTCACTGTGAAGATGTTTTGCGCATCTTCCCATGCAAATCTTCCGTCGACTGTTAAAACATTTATTACAGAATTATAACCATCTATACCACTGTTATAATCATCATACGCAGAAATAGTACTTTGCGGATAAACTACAGCGGCATTCTTCACATTTTCAAGAGATGCCTTTGTTAAATCGAGATTTGCTGAAAAAACAGGAGCAGCATTCGATAAAAACAAGGCAACCGCAGTTCCCAACGAAGCTACTTTAAACAATGATGATCGACGATGTGAGCGAGAAAAACTCAAATCACGCAGATTTTGTGTAGTATATAATTTTTTCATAATACCCCCTTCATAATAATAGATTAAAAACACAAAAAATGTATGCTCTAGAACTCTAAAGCTTTCTTATTTCCTTTGCGTGTTCCTGCTTTTACAGCGTGTTTTAGGACATAAATAAAATTAAGACATAAACTGTTGTTTCTACAGTGTCTTTAGAGGGTAATTAGGGGTAGGTTCGTGAAAGTCAATTTGAGGAAGGTAAAAAAATACTTAATATTAGAATGGATTTCGTTTTTCTATCAAAGGTTGTGTGTCGTTTTTAGCTTTGATCTCTTTGAAAGAGGTATAATTTTTTGTGCCTATTGATCATCCGTTTAAGCATTAGTTTATTTTTCGTGAATAAGATTTTTTTATTTCATAAGGGGATTTATGAAAGCTTTTTACTAAAATGCCCCATCTATATCCTTACTAATGGTAATGTGTCTCGTTGCTGTATCCTGTTTTACAAAAATACTCACTGCTACTTGTTCTTTTATTCCCTTCAGTTGTGAAAAATTCATTGTACTATCTAGCACCCATATCTTTAGCTGCCTCACCAGAAATAGACTGTTTCCACTCTTTTTTTCTTACGACTTCTCCTAAATCTTGCAACTGTCTCAGGTTCACCGCATCGGCAGATTTGCTATCAGCTGCTACGCCTATAATTTGTCGCGTTATGTTCTTACTAGGAACACCAATATTTACTGAAACTTTCGTACTTTTCCATTGAGATTAGGTGTTTTTAGCCAGTCCTTGCAGAACAGACGTATCCCCAAAAACGCCAGCAGTCCTACCAGACACAGAGCTGTTCCCGATAGCCCCCCATCAACCATCACTTTAGAATAGGAACCTAAAGCGATACTTCCAACCCCTTTTGCTTTTGAATAGAAGCCCATAGAAATAGCTTCTTGAGCAAATGCTTATGTACGGAGTGACCAAGAGCAATCGAACCATATTCTAAAGCTTTAGAAACAGCTGCTACTACTGTTGAATAATCACTCTTCGAAAGAGTATAATCATTTTCCCCGTGTTCGCTCTTCTTATTATATTCACCACCTACTGCGACACTGCTTTTCTCTAAAACATGAGCCATATTGCCTACAGCAACGCTCCATTCTTTTTCCGTTTGCGCTCCACTACCCTAAAGCAATACTTGTGTTTGGAGTACGTTGCATATCTGTAGAGCGTTGCATTATAAAGCATACGTTTAAAACTATACGAAAATAAAAGCTAAAACTGTCTTCTTTTAATAAAGGGTATATTCGTATTTACATTGCGTGAAGCATTTTAACAAATAAAAATAATAGCAATCAATTTTTTGAATCTTTACCACTAAGCTCTTTTATTCTCAACAAAAGTTGTAATAAGCTTTTTATATTCGGATTTTATATAATTACGGGAGTTTTATACATTTAGAATAGCTTTAGAGAGTTCTGGAAGAAAGTAAAAAATTTGCCCTTTTCTTAAATAAGAAAAAGGCAAATCAATTTTATGGATTTAGTCGTTTATTAGTTGAGTATCACATTAACCCCTGTACTTATACCCCAGTGACCTCCAGAAGTGGTAATTGACAAGTTGGAACCAATATCACCGTTCTCTGAAGTATAACCTGCACCAAAAGCAAAAGCAGATTGACTACGCCATAAACCACTACCAAATGCGATTGTTAATTTTCCAGGAATATCACTATAGCGTAAACCAGCTACTGCTAAACCAACAGCTGCAGCTTGTCTTGCCTCTTTTCGAACATCCTCAACAGCATAACTTAATGTCGAAAACTTCATATCCGTATACGAATTAGCCTCATTAACTCCATCTTTTACAAGATGAGAAATTTTCTCATCCGTATACTTATTGGCACTTTCAAGCACAAAATCTATCTTATCTTTTAATTGACCGCCATTAATCGCTTCTTTCGAATCCTTTTCAATCTTTCCATCGGCTACATTGGCTATTAATACTGGAGAACTTTCATCTCCACCAACTAAGCTAACTTTATTGGTCTTTTTGCCCGTTTTTTTATCTTTATCGTATTGTACAGATCCCTCCGTAACTTTATTTTCAATATCCTTGACCTGATCTGTAATCATTTGCTGAGTTTCCCAAAGCTGTCCTCCATTCACAGCTTCTTTTGAATCTCTGTCTACCTTGCCATCCTCTACATTGATAATCTTACTTGGACTCTTAACACCCTGAGCATCAACATGAGATGCATCATAGCTTCCTTTTTCTTCATTCCAATTCAGACTATTCGAAGAGGTACCTTTTTCAACTTCTTTTATACGATCGTTGATAGTGCTCATGCTGTCATTAACAACATCAAATGCTTCAGAGACATTATTACGCTCCTCTTTATCACCTTTCGTACCATCCTTATTAAAGACCTGAACGGTGAATTTTGGTCCTTGCCAGTTTCCTTCCTTATCATAACCAGCTCCTCCACCAAAATATGAGGCAAATGTCTGTTGAAGAGTATAAATCTGACCACCATTAATCGCATCAGTCGAATCTTCTGATATCTTTCCTTTCGCAAGGAACGTGATCTTGCTGTTTTCCTTTTTACCTTCTTCCCCATGCTGTGCTACAAACGCACCTGCATCATCACTCCACAACAACGCATTTTGCTCAATGTTGTCTGAAATCTCATTATGAAGATTCTTGAAAACCTTATTTACACCGGCAAACGCGGCTGCAATGCTATCATAATCCTCCTCTACAAAGCTTCCATCTTCTTGGAAAGTCATTATCTTGAAACCTGGAAGGACCCAGCCATCACCATCATACTTAGCATCACCACCAAAATACTTTGCTAGCGACTGATTCAGATCATAAATCTGTCCACCATTAACCGCATCACTCGAGCCTGATACTATAGAGCCAGCCGCAAGTGATGTGATCTTGCTTGCTTTTCTGTCTTCACCTTCCCCATGCAGAGCGACAAAAGCTTTGTCACCATCGCTCCAAGATAAAGAATCTTGTGCAACTCCCTCTGAGACCTCCTTAATGCGAGCGTTCACATTCTTGATATTCTCATCAAGCCCTTTAAAGGCAGAACCAACATCGGTATGCGGTTTATCTGTTACTTCACCACCTTTATCAATACTGGATAAATTATAAGTTGGCCCTTTAAAAGCACCATCCTTAAATTCAGCATCTCCACCCAACAATTTTGCTATATCCATTGAAAGAATGTGAACCTGTCCTCCATTGATAACATCCGTTGAGTTTTCCGCAATCGATCCGGCGGCTACATTATGGAGCGCAACAGGTGTAGCATCCTTCCCTTTCCCAAAAGTTACATTTGTATAATCAGTTTGATTATCTGTTGTTTTATCGTAAAGAACAACAGAAGAACTATCCGACAGAAGGGTATCAGAAAGATCCTTCAAACCTTTATCAAATTGTTCTTTGTTCACAGCTTCATTGGCTTTTTCTGCTGCCTTTACACCAGAAAGAGTTCGATCCTTACCACCCTTGTTTGCGATATTGATTTCACTACCTTCTACTCCTTTACCAATGTTGATAATACCTTCATTTTTCGTAACAAGCAAATTACTGATTACATCGCTGATCGCAGTTTGAACCTTTGTGAAAAGTTTACCCACACCTGAAAATGCATCTGATACATTCTTATAGCTTGATTCAGCTTCAGTGCCATCATCATTGATAATTTTTAGCTTAAAATCAGGAACTTTCAATTCCCCATCCTTATATTCAGCGTCATCAGAAAAATATTTTGCAACCTTATCGCCCAGTGAATAAAGTTGAGAACCATTTACGGCATCCATCGATTCTTTCGTAATATCTCCTACAGCAAGCGATGTGATTTTACTTGCCTTTCTGTCATCACCTTCCCCATGCTGAGCGACAAAAGCTTTGTCAGCATCGCTCCAAGATAAAGAATCTTGTGCAACTCCTTCTGAGACTTTCTTAATGCGAGCATTCACATTCTTGATATTGTCATCAAGTCCTTTAAAGGCAGAACCAACATCGGTATGCGGTTTATCTGTTACAACACCTTTTTCATCAATATTCGATAATTTATACTCTGGTACTTTAAAGTTTTTTCCATCAAAGGATACATCTCCACCTAAAATTTTTGATAAATCCCCAGTGATTGTATGAAGCTGGCCACCATTAACGGCATCTGTCGAATTTGTGCTAAGATCTCCACCCGCAAGACCTGTTATTTTTTTACCTGCAGCATCAATACCATCCGCTATTACTTTGGGACCATTTTCAATAGTTAAGCCCGTTTTATCTAAAGTGATGTCTTTTAATTTTACACTGTTCAATGTGACATCTTGTGCCAAATCAAATGTTATTTTTTTGTCTTTATTGTCTGTTGTATCACTATTTTTAATCTCAAAGTTTTTGCTTCCAGAAACCAAATTTAATATATCACCCGGCTGAAAGTTTGAAACAGCCTTATCATTAAGAGAAAGTGTCCACCCTTGTGCTACAAATTCTCTTAATTTTTTCAGCTGTGCAATGTTGACGGCATCAGTGTCTGCATAACCCGCTGCCACACCTGTAAGCTGTCGTGTTATCTTATTCGGAGTATCACCAACACTAAAAGCTCCTTGAGTGCTCTTCCATATCACACCATCATCCGTTGACTGGCTCCCTATGGAAGGATCATAGCCAACTGCGGACACTGAGTTACGAGAAACAGATTTATAACCCACAGCAACACCACCCTCAGGAAGTACTTGTACATTTGAACCTAATGCCATACTATTTTTAGCTGTTGCAGCTGAAAGTCCACCTAATGCAATACTATTTTCACCAGATGCATTTGCAAAACCACCTAATGCAATACTATTTTCACCAGATACATTTGCAGAACCACCTAATGCAATACCATTGTTAGCAGTTGCACTTGAAAGCTTACCTATAGCAATACTTTCTTGCCCACCTTTTCCCTCACTGGCAGCAATTGTAATGCTCTCCGTTTCGGCATGCCATTTAAAGACACTATCATCGGCAGCTTTTTTAATCTCATTGTGAAGATTTACATAAGACTTACCCACACCCTCAAAGGCTTTGGCTACATTTGGAAAACTTTCTTCTTCAATCTCATTCGTCTCAGGATTTAAAGTTTTAATTTTGAACTCTGGATTATCCCATTGACCATTCGTAAATTTAACACCACCGCCTAAATATCCAGCTATATGGGTAGCTACAACATTCAACTGACTACCATTTACCGCCTCTTGTGAATCTGCACTAAGATCACCAAATGTAACACCCATTACCTTTTTATTTCCAGCATCAATACCACCGGTGGTTATTTTCGGACCATCAGTAATTACTAAGCCCGTGGCATCGAAGGTATTTGTACCTGCTTTTAAGCTTGTTAACATAATGTCTTGAGCCAGATCAAATTTTACTTTATTGTTATCTTCGCCCTTTGTAATATTTAGGTTGCTACTTCCTGCGGAAAAATCTACCGCGCTATCCATAAAAACGGTTGTAGCATTTTTATCTCCAACAGAGAATTTCCAACCGTTTTGTCTTACAACTTGTTCTAAGTCCTGCAACTGTCTAAGGTTCACTGCATCGGTAAAATTAGAACCAGCTGCTACGCCTGTAATTTGTCTGGTTATACCCTTACTATAATCACCAAATGAAACTGTTCTCTCTTTTTCATCAGAACTATCGGTTAGAGAAGAGCCGATTGCAATGCTATTTTTAGTATTTCTACTACTACCAGCTAAAGCAGTTAAGCCGATAGCAATCCCTTGGTCAGCCTTCGTCTGCGCTACCTGCCCGGAAACAATAGCATCATGCGCTTCTCCCTGAGCTCGTTCACCATAAATAAGAGAATTACCCAAATCCTGACTGCTAGTTATCTGATCTCCCTTTACAACTCCTGGAGTTAAAGCTGCTCTTGTTATTTTTTTACTTCCAGCATTCATATCAATTGAACGTATCGAATCGCTGGTTTCTGCCAAAACATTCACTATAGGACTATAATCACTTACACCAGTAAGAGTTTTGGTTAAAAAATTTTCATAGTCATCAGCAGCACTTACCTTGGATGTCAAAGCAACATTCAGCGCTGTTAAATAATTTTCCTGTGATGAACTAGAAGAATCCAAATCATTCGAAAAAACAGGGGAAACACTGGCTAAAAGTGCCGCTATTGAAGTCAAGGATAGGACTTTAATAAAAGGAAAACGAGAAAATTTTAAACTGCTCCCTGCTAATTTTGTATATAATTTTTTCATAATGAACTCCCCAATGAAAGAAATAACTATAAACACAAAAAAGACACATTTAAACGCTATTAGGTCCCCTAAAATTGGTTTTTCTAAACGTATTCAAAAATTTAGTACCTGACTGAAAAGATAGAGAAGTTGTGTTTTAGGTTTTATGGTTAATGCGTTTTGCTCTTTTACATTTCCTAAGAAAGTAATTTTTTTGTGGTGATTGGTTTTTTTTAACCTTTAAACTTATTGGTTGTTTTTTGCAAGGGGTAGAGTTAATTTAGCATATTGTTTTATAGCTTCTTCCAGTAAAGTTGAAATACATTTGAATGGAGATTTTTGTCTTAAAAGCTTTTTAATAGATTTGTAGAGAGCAAAAGGTTTTTTATCTGTAGAGTGCTACAGATTTTTCAGATTTAAAAATTAAAGAAGAAAATAATAAACTTATAATTTATGAAAAAACTCATTATCTTATTTTGAAATAAGAAGTTCATTTTGTTGAAAGCGTCCGGTTTTTCTGTTTTTTAAACCTGTATTTATCGTTAGCGCTTATCAATTTATATATATTTTTTTACATACGTAACAACAATTCACCCCTGCCTCATGAGACAGGGGTGAAAAGGAATTTTTATGTATTTTGTTTATTATCAATTCAATGTCATATTGAATCCCGCACCTACACCCCAGTGACCTCCAGAAGTTGTTGCGGATATGTTAGAGCGGTATTTTCCATTTTCTGAGGTGTAACCTGCACCAAAGGCAAATGCAGACTGACTACGCCATAAACCAGTACCAAATCCAACGCTTAATTTTCCAGGTGTATCATTGTAGCGTAAGTTAGACACTGCAAGACCAATAGCCGCTGCTTGTCTTGCCTCTTTTTTCACACTCTCAATACTATAGTTTAAAATATCAAACTTCATATCTGTATATTGCTTAGCCCGATCAACAGCATCATCAATCGCATCAATCACAATATTATTAACCCGTTGATCTGTATACTGCTTGGATTCATCAAGAATAATCTTTATCTGTTCTTTAGTATAATCATGAAGTTGACCACCATTTACAGCCTCTTTCGAGCCTTTTTCAATTTTACCATCAGCTACATTATCAATCAGAACAGGTTCACTGGCATCCCCCCCCGCTAATGTGATTTTATTGGTTTTTTTGCCGTTTTCATCTCTATCATAACGAACAGCGTCCTCTTCAATGCCGTCAACTCTATTATTGATGTTATCAACTTTGGCATCAATATTGATAACTGTATCACCAATATCAGCAATCGTATTGGAAATGGTATCAACTCTGTTGGTAAGATGCTTCACATCTTTTTCGACACCAGTGACACGTTCATTGGTTTCCCAAAGTTGCCCACCATTGACGGCATCTTTCGAGCCTTTTTCAACTTTACCATCAGCTACATTGATAATTTTATTCGGCTTTCCATCGCGACCAGCATCATAGGTTTTTTCTTTATCATTCCACTTTAAAGCATCTGAATCGACCTTGTTGATGACATCATCAATACGGTTATTAATATTTGACATATTTTTATTGACGTCACCAAAAGCATCAGCGACATTATGATGCTCTGTCTCAACAGTCGTACCATCAGCATTGACTTGAACAATCTTAAAAGTAGGATCTGTCCACTTGCCATTCTCATATTTGGCACCGCCACCGAAATAATTCGCAAGTTGGTTATTCATGGAATAAAGTTGGTTGCCCGTAATGGCATCTGTTGAACCTTGAGCAATCTTACCATCTAAAAGATACTTCAATTTGCTGTTTGTTTTCTTGCCATCTTTTTCATGACGTGCCACAAATGCTTCTTCCTCATCATCCCACAGTAAAGCATCTTTAGAGAAATCTTCAATTTTCTGGTTAAACTCATTGGATACATTCGTTAAGCGTTGATTCACATCTTGAACATTTTTATCAAGACCTGTTAAAGCATCACCAACATTGTAAAAATTAGCCTTCCCTACTTCACCACCTACAATAGCGGATAAAGTATATTTCAGCCCTTCAAAAGCACCGTTAATGAACTTTGCACCACCACCAAAAAACTTTGCAATATCTGCTGATATTTTATTAATCTGACTACCATTGATTGCATCGTTGGAATTTTCAGAAATGCTACCATCTTTTACGTTATGAAGAGCAACTGGTCCGTTGTTCTTATCGCCGCCCAAAGTTACACTACCATAATTAACACTATTATCGTCATTCTTATCATAGAGAACCGCAGCAGCAGTTACTGTCTCAATATCTTTAGTAATATCCTTTATGCTTTTATCAAGTTGGTCTTTGTTAACAGCTTCATCACCCTTCTCTGCTGCCTTAACACCAGAAATAGAACGCGCTACACCAGCATATCCCGCAATATTGATCTCAGTACCAGCTGTATCCTTACCTATGGTAATAACATCTGTATTTTTCTCTTGCTTAACAAGACTATTTTTTACCACTTCGGAAATCTTATTATCAATATTTGTGATAGAAGTATTAACACCTGTAAACGCTTCCGTAACATTATGATAGGTCTCCCCCTGAATAAGGAAAGCTGGTTCTATACCGTTCAATACATCTGTACTACCACCAAAATATTTCGATGTATTTTGAGCGACTGTTTTGAGATCATTGTTAACAGTGGTAACCTTCTCATTCGTAGCAAAAAGTTGTGAACCATTTACTGCTTCAGTAGATGTTTGAGAAAGTTCTCCATCTTTTATACCGGAAAGTGTTCTTTCTTGATTATCTTTATTTGCAATGCTTATTTTAGTACCACCTGTCGCCTTACCAACGGTAATAAGACCTTCAGAACCTCCTTCTTGTTTCACAAGACTATTTTCTGTTACATTATTAATCTGATTATAGATATCCGTAATAGAATTATCGACACCTTTAAAAGCATCAGCAACATTATGATGCTTTTTCTCAACAATAGTGCCATCCTCATTACGCTGAGAAACTACGAAAGTAGGAGCATACCATTCTCCATTTTCATCATATCCAGCACCACCACCAAAATAAGAAGCAACGTCCTTCATTGAAAGGACTAAATGATGATTAACATGTCTGATATTTGTATCAAGCCCTGACAAAGCCAATCCAACATCATTATATTCCCGCTGTTTTACCTGACCATTTTCATCAATAGTAGTTAAATTATATCTCGGTTTTCTAAAGACTCCATTCTCGAATGAGGTCCCACCACCAAAAAATTCAGCAACATTTTGGGATATTTTATTAATCTGGCTACCATTAATTGCATCATGCGATTGATCGGAAATCTCTCCATCTTTGACGTTATGAAGAGCAACTTGCCCGTTAACCTTATTACCTCCTAAAGTTACACTCTCATAATTGACAGTGCTATCATCATTTTTATCGTAAAGAACCGCAGAGGCACTTATATTCTCAATATTGTTGTTAATCTTTCCTATACTTTCATCGAGTTGTTTTTTATTAACTGCTTCATTATCGTTCTCTGCAGCTTTCACGCCCGCGATAGTCCGAGCTCCTCCACTGCCTGTAATATCAATTTTCGTTCCACCTTTTTCCTTACCAATGGTGATATCCCCTTCATTTTCCTCTTGCTTGACAAGGCTATTTTTTGTCGCATTGGAAATCTGATTAGAAATCTCCGTGATAGAATTATTGACAGAACTAAAAGCAGAACTAACATCATTATGTGTAGTGCCCTGAATCGTATAGGTTGGCGCTTTACCGTTAGCTATATCTGTATCACCACCAAAATACTTCGATATATTTGTACTTATACCGTCAAAGCCATTACCCAACTTACTAATCTTTTGGTTAGTTTCATAGAGCTGCGAACCATTTACTGCATCCGTTGAATCTTCAGAAATGTCTCCATTCAAAAGAGAGGTAAGCTTGCTGTTTGTCTTCTGTCCTTCTCCGTGGAGAGCAACAAATGCCTGCTCATCATTACTCCACAACAAAGCGTCCCCTTTGACTTCTTGTGTAATATTCGTGATTTTTTCATTGACATCTTTTACTACATTCGTCAGATGCATATTCACACTCTTCACATTTGCATCAAGACCACTCAAAGCTGAGCCAACGTCATGATAATTGGCTTTTGCCACCTGACCATCTTCAACAATAACAGATAAACTATAGTGTGGTCCTTTAAAGGCACCATTTTCAAACGAGGCACCACCACCAAAATACTTTGATATATTTTTAGCAATTGTTGTCAGATTATTTGTAACAGTGTTAACATTCTGATTAGTCGCAAAGAGCTGCGAACCATTCACTGCATCGGTTGAATTTTCAGTAATATCTCCATTGGAAAGAAATTTAATTTTGCTATTGGTTTTTCCGTCTCCATGCTGTGCTACAAACGCCTGCTCATCATTACTCCACAATAGAGAATCTTTAGAAACACCCTCAATTTTCTGAGTAAACTCATTAGCTACATGTGTTAAGCGGCTATTCACATTGTTGACATTGTCATCAAGTCCTGTCAACGCTGAGCCAACATCAGTATGTACCTTCTGTCCTACAGTACCATCTGCAGAAACAGTAGATAAATTATATCTTGGTCCTAAAAAAGAACCATCTTGAAATACAGTACCCTCGCCAAAAAACTTTGCAATATCTCCGGATATTGTATTAATTTGGTTCCCATTGATAGCATCATGCGAATCTTTAGCAATTTTGCCATCTTTGACATTCAAAAGAGCAACTGGTCCTGTACTCTTACCGCCACCTAAAGTCACACTGTTATAATTAACGGTTTCATCTGCATTTTTATCGTAGAGGACAGCAAAAGCATTCGCTTCCTGAATATTGAAAACCTCCTTGCCAAGATCAGTAACCGTAGCTGATATATTAGTAACCTTATCGTTAATATGGACAATATCCTTTTCAACATCTGTAACACGCTCATTCGTCTTCCAAAGCTGCCTACCATTAATTGCATCATACGACTCTTCAGTAATTTCACCATCTTTAACATTGTGCAGAGCTACCTGCCCACCAGTCTTACCGCCACCTAAAGTCACACTGTTATAATTAACACTGCTATCACCATTCTTATCGTAGAGAACTGCAAAAGCACCACCCTCCTTAATATTGTTAATAGTATCAGTAATAGTTGCAATTTCACCATCGAGTTGTTTTTTATTAACGGCTTCATTGTCTCTCTCTGCGGCCTTTACACCAGAAATACTACGGTCTCCCCCACTGCCTGCAACATCAATTTTCGTACCATCTTTTTCCTTACCAATGGTGATAAGTTTCTGTTCTTCATCCCATTTAACAAGACCATTTCCTGCTATTTGATTTTTTACTTCATTCAGCTGTGCAACATTAACCGCATCAGTCTCTGCACTCCCCGCTGCCACTCCATAAACTTGTTTATTACCAGCAAAAATACCGCTACCAGTCATACGCGGACCACCAGTAATCACGAAACCAAGGTCGCTTAATTGGGTTTTTCCTGCTTGTACACGTCCAACTGTAATGAAGTCATTCAAATCAAATTCTACTGTTTTATCATCTTTTCTTACAATTTTAATGTTCTTGTTTTCATAATTCTCAAGTTCAGCTCCAGCAAAATTGACTGTTTCACCAGGCAGAATATCCACAGCAGCTTCACCATTAACAGATAACTTCCATCCCCCTGCTTTTGATACCAATTGTCTTACCTCGCTCAACTGCGCATAATTGACTGCATCGGTATCGCTTTTCCCTGCTGCTACGTCTGTAATCTTTTTATTTCCAGCAGAAATACCATCCAAAATCATTCTTGGCCCATTCTCAATAATAAAGCCTTCACTATTCATAATGCTGTTGCCTGTCGTGACACTCGTAAGCTTAAGAGTATCATTCAAAGAAAATGTGACTTTATTATTATCTTTTTCAATCTTGATATTTTTGCTTCCGTCCCCGCTCACTGCCGCAACAATATCTACTGTACTTCCTGCCCCAACATCTGTAGCATTGTTACCATCAACAGAAAGTTTCCAGCTTCCTCCCGCCTTTGATATCAATTCTTTTACATCGTTCAGCTGTGCAACATTAACCGCATCAGTCTCTGCACTCCCCGCTGCCACTCCATAAACTTGTTTATTACCAGCAAAAATACCGCTACCAGTCATACGCGGACCACCAGTAATCACGAAACCAAGGTCGCTTAATTGGGTTTTTCCTGCTTGTACACGTCCAACTGTAATGAAGTCATTCAAATCAAATTCTACTGTTTTATCATCTTTTCTTACAATTTTAATGTTCTTGTTTTCATAATTCTCAAGTTCAGCTCCAGCAAAATTGACTGTTTCACCAGGCAGAATATCCACAGCAGCTTCACCGTTAACAGATAACTTCCATCCCCCTGCTCCTTCTACGACAGCTCTCATAGCTTTCAACTGTGCCACATTGACGGCATCAGTATCTGCAGTACCAGCCGCCAACCCAGTAATCTGGCGTGTTATACTACCGTCAGCTTTTCCAACACTGATTGCACTTTTTGTACTTTTCCATGCACCATTGTTTTGTTGTGAATTTTTGTTACTTACAGGATCATAACCAGCAACATTATTAACAACACTGGCAACGGAAGCTCCCCCCAAAGCAACTCCGTCTCCAGCAATCACCTGTGCATTTGGACCAATTGCAATCGAATACTTTGTTTGAGCTTGAGCAGCATAACCTATCGCAATCGTATCTTGATCCTTCGCTTCTGCGTTATTCCCCATAGCAATGCCGTGGATACCGGTTGCAAGTCCACCAATAGCAACTGCTAATTCTCCTGATGCACTTGCCTTATAGCCTAGAGCCAAACTACTTTTACCAGTCGCTTTTGTACTTGAACCAACTGAAACCGCATTTTGCGCACCGGCTTTAGCGGCATAACCTATCGCAATCGCATCTTGACCACCTGTAGCCGCGCTGCTACCAAACGCAATACTATCAATGCCATCTGCCTTTGAAAGCCCACCTATAGCGATAGACGATCTTTTTACCGTTTCCGATCCAATCCCTATGGCAACACTTGCTGCTCCATTCGCAAGAGCAGAAACACCAAAAGCTTGTGCTCCTCCACTCTTTGCAGTTGCACCCGCACCAAATGCTGTTGAATAATTCCCTGTTGCAGCAGATCCACAACCGGTTGCAAAAGAATACACACCATAAGCCTCAGGCATAGCACTCGTGCTACCACCTGTAAGCTTCCCCATATAACCAGTGCTGCTGTTGCTCGTATTACTATCACCACTCCAAGTGACCTTATCAGTGGTCACGCCATAAGGATAACGACCAGAAAAATTTGTATTTTTGATAAATCTATCATATTGCTGCTCTGCGGTTATTTGATTAGTACTAGCAATTGACTCCTGTTGCTTGCCACCACGACCAATGACATTATCCACACCACAGTAATTATCATCACCCGCAAAAACAATACTGCCATGGCTACCATGGTCATAAGACACACCAGAACCATTCGTGCTCATAGTTTTGTCACCCGTTATCGCGAGATTCGAAGCAACAACAGGAGAAACACTCGATAAGAGTGTGGCCATTACCGTACTAAGAGAGACAACTTTAATTAAATTTGGTGTGGAATATTTTTTTTTCATAAGAATCTCCTCCTACAGAGTTCAACATCATCACAACGCGCGAAAACACACATGGCAAAACCCTTAGTTTGCGCACTTCAAAAACCAATAAATCAAGACAAAACTCCCCCCCTACGATACCGATACTTATCCGGCATCGACCTAAAATCTCTGCAACAACATCGAATCTAGAAAAGTCCCCACCCCTTTTAGCTAGAGGGATTCAAGCTAAAAAATAAATAAAAACACAAAACTTTGAAAATATACTGTTATCTCCATTCAAAAATACTGCGATTTATCTCTTAACAAAAATAGTTTCACTAAAGAGCAATTCTACTTTTCAAATAAAGCGCATCAGAAGAATGGCAAGAGTGTAAAAATTATTTTTTATAAATTTATAAAAATACTTCTCAATAAATTAGCTGTTCTTATAAGCACAAATTTATGATTTTTTAACTTATAGCATAATGTAATAATGACGATTATCATGATAATCTCACTTTTTGTTGCGAGGTAAACTGTTTCAATATATTATACATCTCTTTGAAAGAAATCTGTCTTAAATATAATGATGCACGCTCTGTAAAAAGTTTTAACGTGCTCATCTTATCATCTTCATAAAAAGACAAAAGCGCGCCTATAAATAGTCTTTCGTTCTTCTCTCTTATATATCTGTTACCCTTCTATAGGAACAAAACATCGTCATTGTATTTTCACTATTGTATAAATTTTTTAATATCACAAACCGAAAAGAAGCTATTTTCTAAACTCTTTCCTCTCACAGAACCCACTGTATTTTCACTGTTGTCAGTATCTTTTCCCTCAACCAACAAATATTTCAGGAATGGCACTATATTAGCTTCTTTTTGAAGAAATTTTGTTTGTATCACTACTCGTCATTCTTTTTATGAACCATTTTATCTTTAATCAGAGAAATATATTGATTTATAATGATAGTTTCTCGTTTTTCAGATCGAATAAGAGACTCGAAGATCGTGAGATTTTCACATTCCAAACTTGGTTATACAGCAGAAAATCAAAAAAGTTTTATTTTTTTAAAGGCTGTTCATTCGTATCTTATGAAATTTCTAGATGTGCTTTTCAGTTTCGATTTTACGCTTTAAATGTAATTTTAAAAGTGGCAAAGTGGCTTCGACTTCTTCCATATCATTGAGGTTTTGAATAAGCTCTTGCAATTTTCCATAAAGCTCTGCTGCTAATTCCGCAACATCTTCAGGAGAAAGTGTTATTTTTGCATCATGATAGGTCGTATAAACTAAATGTCCCAGCTTTTTCATCAGCCCAGTAGGAATCGCCTGCGGTTTAAAACCAGCTGCTTTCGCCTTTGCCACATCTGAAAACATCTCGCCATTGCCCGTTACTAGCCAATCTAATGAAACACCACAAATTTCTTGATATTTGGAGAGCGCAGAGGCTGTAGGCTCACTTATACCAGTTTCATAAGTTCCTATAGAGCCAGCAGTGATACCAAGATGTTCAGCAAACTGCTTACGCTCTGTAAAACCAAGAGCGTGACGCACTTCACGAAAACGTTTTGCCAACTCAGTTTTAGGTTTTGCTTCCGGACGAGCCAAAAAAAACACTCCAAAATCAATATAATTGTTGACTAAATAATTATATTGATTTACATCTATTATTACTGCCCCTTAAAAAGAGCAGTTATCACATACATAACCCCACAAAAACAGATGTTGCAGCATCCGTTTAAGCAGGAGCGAAAATTATGACAATTACAAAAATGCAATCGCCGTGGTATTTTTCTGAGCTGCGCCCCTGTAATATAACCTTGGAAAAACTCAAGCCTATCAGAGGCTATTTTCCAGAGTCAAAAACATTTGGACACAGGCCAATGAAAAAACTAAATGCGCCACTGCCAACTCTATCAGTTTGCATGCCAAGCCAATTCTTGCCAACTGCTTTCTCAAAAGTTGCAGTCATATTCTTTCAAAAGCAAAAAGCCTAATACGATTCTCTTCATTTCACGCTGTGTAATATACCACTGAAATCTTATTACAAAAATATGCTAATGCATTTCCCATAGGTTTTTATAAGGTAAAAAGTTTATCAATGTCTAAAAATCAATATAAAATAGGCAAAATAATTGGTATTCTACAAAAAATGAGATTATCACTCGTTATTAAAAAGTTAGACGTTTACAAACCCTGTTTGCTTATTTTATATATTAATGGCACTGATTTAGCTGTAATTGGCAATAGAGCTTTCAGGGTGTTTGGTTTATCGTCAGAATACTCTTCCTCTACGCATATTAAAAGCCTTTTAGCAATGTATTTTAAATGCTATAAATTCTATAGTAAACACATTGCCATCCATATTTACAATTGGGCGCTTCAAAATCTTGGAGTAATAAAATCTTTAATAGGCTTTGATTTAAAAGCGCGTATTTTGCAGAAAATTGACAAAACCATGAGGTTCGTATACATGGCAATTTTAAGTGATGATAGTGGAGTGATACTTAAAAAAGCTGCATGGAAACCCGCAACGTTGAGGAATTAAGCATGACCTCTTTATGCGATAAAGAATTATCTGATACACTGGTTGGTCTTTATGACGACTATCAACGCGGTTTCGACATTGGAGAAGAGCTTAAACTGTGCGTGGATTTGGCGTTATCTCTTGAATTGGAACTCAGTATTCACCGTTTAAGTGAAACAGATGCTGTTTTAAAAAAAGAGATTGTGCAAACCTTGCATCGTCGTAGAAATACTCATTCCAATGAAGATGAAATTGATACAATTTTTCATATGGATTTTGAAAAACAAAAATAATACAATAATCTCCCCATATGATACGATATTACCTCATCGCTTTACTTTCTGCTACGCTTAGACAAAAAACTTTCAAGAAGATTTAAAGTGTTACGTTTTCGTCTTCTTAACAACAGTGAGATGAATTAAAGAAACGCATCAATTCTTTTAGATCATTATCAAAAAATAGAGAGTATTCTCTAGCATACATCAATTTATGCTTTGTTCATTAAGCACCAACTTTTACATTTTCTCAACTCTCCTTTAAAAGCAAAATGTGAAATGTACTGCAGCGTAAATATTTATAAAATAGCGTATGTTGTCCACACTTAAATGTAATTTATTGTTTTTCATGTTTATAAAACAGCACTATGAGTATTCCAACAAACGCAACAATGCTTTGAAAAAAATATATCGATTGAGGTGATATGTTACTGTTATCGCTTGCCATGATGAGATAGACTCCGAGGATCAAGCATCCAGAGATACCATTAAAACTTGCCTGCAATCTTCCTTGGTATTCAGGATCACAAGAGAGTTGTGATAAAGAAATCGAAAGAGCCCAACTCGAAAGTCCAAATCCAATCATAAAGTAAACAGGAAAAACAACAAAATTGTGTGTATTAACAGATAAAATAGCGAGGCCAATAGCCATAAAAGCTAATAAAATGGCTAATGTTTTCCTGATAGATAAAACTTTACAAAGAAGTGGTGAAAAAAACGCACCTGTCAATACGCCCATAGAATAAAGCACCTCAAATATTGCAAAGATCCTGCTATCCGCATGTAAAACCTCTTGTATATAAGGAACGAGAATAACAGGAATGGTCATCAAAAGAGTCATAATAATCATCTGGCTTATATAAGGTACAAAAAGAGCCGGATTCTGTTTAAAATAATGAAGGGATGCTGTATAATTTTCCCACCAATTTTGCTGGTTTTGATTTTTAGATTTTCGGTTTTTAGGTACCTTCATTGCAAAATTAAATAAACCAGCAAGGATAAAGAATATACCACCTATTAGAAGAGTTCCTTTTGTTCCTGCATAGGATAGTATAAATCCACTTAAGCCCATACCTACGATAGTGCCAAGTTCATAAACCATATCGATGGTCGCATTTGCATTGATGAGCTGTTCCTTCAGCACAATACTTTGAATTAAAGAAATAGCTGATGGCATATAAAAAGGAATAAAAATACCCAAAAGAGCAGATAAGACCATCAATTCAATTTCTATACCAAAATGCCAAAGCATTACCCAGCCCACGATTACCAAACCTCTCACAAGATTTGAAATAATAATCTGCGTTTTACGGTTATATTTATCTGCCAATATGCCAAAAATAGGCGCAAAAATAATGCCAGGCGTCCAAAGAAAAAGCATCATCAACGCTACACCACGGATTGAGCCCGTCTGATTGTAAGCGATCCATGACAATGTAATATAATTTAGTCCACTTCCAAATGTAGCAAATAAGCCGCTCAAAGTAAAATAGAGAAAAGTTCTATTTTCAAATAAAGCAATGCGTTCCTTCAAATTTGAAGTGAACATAAATTATCCTCTAAAATGAATACCAGTCGATATGCATAATACATCCTGTTTAAAAACAGGCATTCTTACAATTTTTATTTTAGATCATTAAATTTAAGAAAGCAAAATTTCTTTTTTGAGGCTTTTACAATCTTTGTGCTGTTTTATGATTAATTCTTCTATGAAAACGGAACATTTATGGACAAAAACAAAATTAATATTTTATGTGCGTTTTATTCAGAAGCTACACCTTTATACATATGTGAAACAATTTTACGGTATGGAAGCTTCACTCACATTATTGTCCTTATTATTCTGTGCACTAAAATATGCTCGAGTATATTCCTCCATGTCGTTCTTCTATCACCACACTTCGTCTCTAAAAGAATAAACATACTATTATCCTCACAATAAATATTGCTAACTTTTCTACTCCCCTTCTCTAAATCTTTTAAAACAAGCCCATTACAGTTAGTTTTCTAATTAAAATATATAACGTGATATTTTTCCTGAGCAGTTAAATTATTGCAATCACATCTCTAAAGTTTCAGATTTAGAGTAAGAATACATAAAGGAGGATTTATCGTGGATAAATTGATTAATAAATGATTTTATTCATAATCAAAAAAACTTATCTATATGATGTCGTATTTGATGATGAATTAAAGAAACAGGAGTAGTTCCATCAATTGTTATAAACCGCTCATCTATTTCCGATAAAACTTTGTATACTTTGTAAATTTTTTCAATAAAAGAGAGTTTTTCTTCGTATTTTAAGTTTAAACCATCCCTTTTCTGCAACCGTTCCAGTATAGTAATGGGCGGTAAATGAAAATAAAATGTAATATGAGGTCTTGGAATAGATTGATTTAATTTAACGACACTTTCAACAGAAAGCTCTTGAGCATAAAAATAAGCAAGACTAGAATAAACATATCGATCGCTAATTAATAAATTTTGCGATGACATTAAGGAAGGTTCAATAATTTCAAGCGTATGTTTGCGTCTATTTGTCGCTGATAAGAGTGCTAAAAGCAACGGATCAATTGCTTTTCCATTATCTACATATCTCTAATTTATGGATTATTTCTATACTAAGAACTGTGTTAAAAGTTTGTATTATATGTTTTCTGTTGAGTAATGGCGAGCAATTTCTTTTGTTTGTGTTGTCTTTCCACTCCCATCAAACCCGCATAAGACAATAAAAGAACCAGAAAATTTCTTTGAAGACCACATGGAATTATAAACTTTTTATCAAGATACATTTTGTCTATATACTCTCCATAAGTTAAATTTTTTTGTCTAAAATCTTTTAATGTTCAATAAGGTGTTTTTTTACTCGTCTCTAAACAGAAAAACGCAATACTCCCGCATTTTGTATAACTTATTAACTTTATGATAAATGGCGGTATATAGGCTTAGTTTTAAGATAAGGTTATATTTTAGACAACTTAAAATGAGATTAAGTATTTGTAAAAAATATATTTTTTTGATCACACTCCATAACCTGCCATTTTTTAACGAATTCTAGTAGAGTTTCTGAGGATTACTCCTATAGCGTCGTGTAAATGTATAGAAATGAGTTCGATCTCAGTATATTATTGTCCCTAAGAGCTGGTACTGGATTGCGCTACATAGAAATCTAATGAAATCAGCTCTATCTTTTCTCAAACCACCGCTCACACTATAAGCATTTGATATTCAATTCCGTCAAAAAGCAGCAGAGCAATTATCGGAAAACATCGCTGAGATATTGAAATATGCCTAGCAAAAGCGTTTGAATCAAATGTTTCACTATATTTTTCGGTATATTCATAAACTGAAACTAAGAATATTATAATAAGCCCTCAAACAACGACGACGCCCAAATCAGCCGTAATAAAGCCTCCTAAAACTGAACCAATAATACCTTCTCTCTATAAAAAGACTACTATGTAAAGGTTTTAATACAATACCTTAGCGCTAATGCCATAAATGTTTCTGATAGATAACGAAGTTTATTGTCACAACAACATCTAACAACGGTCAATAGAAAAACCTAAACCTTGAGTATAAATGGAGGAAATCTTAAGAGTGCAAACACAGCCCTCCCAAAAACATAGCTATACTGATCATTCGAAGAAACTCCTCATTGGCAAAGCATCTCACAAGAGATACAGCAAAAACACCAACCGCCTCCGCTCTTAGTTTCTCCCAAATTAGCTATCACTATGATAAACGTTATCGTTCAAATCTGTATCATGCTTCTATCGAAAAAACTTGACATGCCTAACAACACATATATTAGCTTTTTGTAAAAATGTATAATGTATAGCATGTGTATTTAACATGGGGGGATAATGTGCATAAACAACTGATGTTTCGGTTTTATGGGCTTGTTGTCCTGCTGTATCTTTCTGATATGGTTCTATTCTTAAGTAATCTTTGGAATGCTTATCGCATAACATCCTCATCGGTTTTCCTGGGCGTAACCATGGCTTTGGGCACCCTTATGCCCTATCTTTTGAAAAAAAGCGGTCTTGTGCGCATTAAAGCCTCACTGCGGTTGGTCGATTTATACAAAAGGCGGATCATTATCTATAGCCTTCTTTTATTGATTGCTCTTTTCCATTACGCTGATTCCCCCTTTGGTTTTATCGCTGTCTCTATCTCTATCGGCTATCTCTCTTTGATTACCTTAAGCACACTCGAGACTTATAATACTAAACTAGCACTTAGTGGTTATATTAGCGCCCAAAAGTCTTCCCGCATTATACAAACAGTGGTGCAAATTGGCGCCTTTTTGGGAGCAGCACTAAGTGGTTATCTCTTAGAAGCGACCAGCCCTCGAGGGGCAGCAGCTGAAATCGGTTATAATGGTTTGATTGTGACACTTTGTGTGTTTGACATCATTATAAGCCTTATAGCCGGATATATCATCTTTTCTGATGAATATAATGCTACAGATACCACAGCACTTGCAACTGGTAAGAAGCCAGCACCTACACCGCAAGCGGATGAGCTCTCCCGTGAACTTAAACTTTTATGCGTCTGCATAGGACTTATTGGCTTTCATATTTGCGCTTATAATACGCTGGCAACCATTCTTTTTCAGAGTGTGAAAAATTTTGGCTCTGAATACTATGGGCTTTGCAGTGCGGTTGCGGGCATGGGCGCTTTTTTGGCTGCTTTTATCAAAATCCCTCGTTTTGAATTTATTCTCCCAGCCCTTATATTGAGCGTAGCTGATCTTATTTTTAGCACCACACAATCGCCCTATTTGGCTGTAGTCTTTTGCTTTTTTATTGGCTTTTCAATGAATGCCATGCGAATTAATGCCCGCAAACATACGATTGAAGCGACCAAAACAGAGGCTCAAGCAGAGCTGGTGGGAAGCTATAGCGGCATGCTTTATACTCTCTCCCAGTCGGCAGGTTATGTCATTCTTGGTCTTCTTACAAGCTCTGCCCTTATGGGTCCTCAAGCAGCTGTTTATCTTCTGCCCCTTATAGGGTTGATAATCTTTATTTATGTTCTTTTCCTTTTATTACAGCGGAACAAAGTATGAGAAAACCTATTCTTATTGTCGACCCTTTCTCCACGGGTGCCCTCTATGGCCCTGCTTTGCAAAAATTAGGCTATGCTTGTTATGGTCTTGTCTCTCAAGCAGCTCCTTTTTCACACTTTATGCTTTCTTATCAGGGAAAGGGCATGGCAGAAGCGAAGCTTCATAGTGTAGATGAGATAAAGAAACGCTTTCCTATCGGCACGATAGAGGCTGTAATAGCGGGTGCCGAAAGAGGTATCTATTGTGCAGAGCAATTGGCGGCTTATTATGGTTGTCTTGGGAATAACCCCTTGACTACCGATTGGCGACGGAAAAAAGCAGCGATGCAAAAACGTCTTTGTGAAAATGGTTTATCTTACATCCGATCAAAGATTCTTACAAAAAACGATTGTACTCTCGATGGTTTTGAAAGCCACAGCGGCTATGTGGTAAAGCCAAATGATTCTGCAGGGAGTGATGGTGTTTTGTTTTTCTCTAATCTTGAGGAAGTAGTAACGTGGGCCTCTGAAATCGACTGGAAGAAAAAAAATATTTTTAGCGCACCTAACGAGGCCTATTTGCTTCAAGAAAGATTGGAGGGAGAGGAATACATCGTCGATGCCGTTGTAAAGGGAGAGGCTATAAAAATATGTAGTTTGTCACGATATAAAAAAGGTATTCATAATGGAAGTACTTTTGTTTATGAAACGCTTGATGTACTTGATGCTCAAGATCCCTCTTATGCCCCTCTTATCTCTTATGCAAAACAATGCATTCGCGCACTGGGGATTGAATATGGACCTGCGCATATGGAAATCATGCAAACAGCTCGTGGTCCAGTAATGATCGAAGTAGGAGCCCGTCTCCACGGAGGAATTGCACCCACCTTGTTCGCGCATTGCTATGAAGATAATTTACTTGAAAGCTCCGTTAACCTTATTGCAGGCGTGTTTTCGCAAACCCCAAGTCGCTTTAAGAAAAAAGGGCGTATTATCTTCCTTATCAACGAGATCGACGGTCATATTATAAAAGATGTTAACGTATGGCGGCAAAAGCTTCATTCTTGGGAAAATGTGGTTCATTTTACGCTCTTTTTTAAAGAAAACGAGCCCCTCCCCCTAACCATCGATTTAAATACCTGCCCTGCCATTATAGCAATTTGGGGACACAGTGATGATGAATTATCAGCTTTGGAGAGGGTCATTCGTAGCAATTTCTTATAAAATACAACAATTGGGAGGAAAACATGGATTCAGCAGCGCAAATAATTGAAAATATAGACAAATATGAAAAATGGAAGCAGGTCGTTTTTAAAGAATTCGATGCAACCATGAATAACACAATTAGACCTTTTCCCTGCCTATTCGGTGTAAATGGATACTCAAAAAATATGCTTAGATTTGGGTTCTACAATAAGTTGACCGCAAAAAATATGATGGAAGACCTGATAACTTATTGCGATAACTATAAAAGTTTTGGAAAGAACACATCTTTTGTTGCATTCGAGAAGCCTGCCCCCGTACAAAGTATCGAAGTTTATAGAGAAAAATTCTGATCTATGCTTAAAAATTTGCGAGATTTTGACAACCGAGAATGACCTAAGTATATACAAAAAATATGTACAATCGTCTATGGGAGTTCTGCTTTCATGGCGAACCTATGTTTATAGTTTGCAATATCCCGTCTCATATAAACAGAATTAAGTAAGTTCTATATTTATGTTAACTTTCCAGCTTAAGTGTTTTTTCTAAGTCTTCTCTCTACAGAACAAAATGTATTCTCGTTGTAGGAAAAAGGCCTGAACCTTTTGATATTATCACAAAATCTCCTTTTTTAAGAAAATATAGCAAACTCCAAAATAGAGAATGGACGCAATATTTTCTGCAAGGCAACACTATTGAATCCCTACCTTGCTCATATCATCTAATGAAACACGATAATGACTAAGTTTTCTAAAATTAAATTAAATAAAAATATTTATGATATATTAAAAATGATACTGCCAAAACAAGGCTCGATAGAGATTCAAAGGGATTTTCCAAAAAATACATAGCACTCCGTATAATGCAGTGTGTATGTATAAAACTTCTCAGGATGATCGTGTTAATAGCAATGTTTAGGGGGGCCTTTTTGGGAAAGATTGTACAGAAATTATGAGTATCTCTAGGAGAAAAAACGCTGATTTTTAGAACAGAGAGAAACATTGATTATAACAGTTTATTAGGCTAAACGCAGAATATTCTCCTAATAATGGATGGTTAAATTATAACGGGATAGGTTTTTGATAATCATAAAGAAAAAGGTAGAGAGCGTGTTTCTTTTAGTTAAGAAAGAGTGTTGCTCATTTTTTTTCTAAAAGTAAGTAAATTCAAAGATAATTTTTTGTTCTTGTAGTGGTGAGAAAATAATTGTCGAAGTCAATGAAGGGGAGATTCCAATAGATTGTTACAAAGTTTAATAAAAGTTGGAATACTTAAAAATTCTTAGTTCCTATGATGATTTAAGAATACCAGATTAGGATACGGAGAATTCAAGAGCTCAAAACTTTGTGATAATATTGGTTTAGAATTACATCTTGTTCATTCAGACGAGATGAGCCAATTATTATATGTCACAGAGACATATGGGTGGAAAATTTTAAAAAAGCTTATCCAGAATCTGACTTAAAGGTTATTGGAACTTTAGTAGTAAGATTGGCTTGGTCTCATGTTTCTCAAAAATTAGCAACCAATCTTGTTGTGACTAGACTAAATTTGGAAGATCTGCTCACTGAGCGTTTTTATAATATTATGAAATGATAAAATATTAATATTTCTTCTTGTCCCAGACATGAAGCCGGTGCTATTTGTATTTATTATCCGTTGCACCATTGTCCGAAATATATTTTAAGTAGTTGTCACTTGAAATATGCCTTGGAAAATTATTTGGCAAGAGAGCGTACCTATATGTATTGGAAAGTAATTTCCTATTATTTGTCTCAATCTATGGGTACAACGTTGCCAAGTATAGAATTCATGCTGACAGATGACTTTCAAAAAATAAGTGCCTATAACGCATTTGAACTAAACTTTTATGAAAAACTGGAATTTAGTACCGAACCATATTCGACAATGGAGAAAATCATAAAATGGCTTGAGTCTCTGTTTAAGAGGGAGGAGGCTATTGCGTAATTCTGTTTTTCTTATGATTGTGATTGGTTGTTTGACGAGTTTTTGTGCTAGTGGTGTATTATCTATTGGCCTTTCTTTGTTACAATTCCAAGATACAACGGGAGAAGCGTCTGCTACTTTAAATGTCGTTAATTTAATCGCAATTGGAATTGCTGGCTTATGTTTGGGAAACGTGTTGGCGCACTATCAAGGCTTTATAATTGGGTTTTATAGTCAAATTACTTGCGCTTGTTTATTGTCTTTCTTATTATTTATGAACAATCCAGTACTTATTTTATTTGTATTTTTTTTACTTGCTCTCTTGATGGGGGCTGATAATCCAAATAACAATAGTGCCTTGAATCTGCTGGTTCCAGCTCCCAAACAAAAAGCTGGAATTTTTGCATTTTATACTAGTTGCTGTCAGTTTTTTGTTATTATATCCCCGTTGCTTATATATTTTATAATTGCGCATTTGGGGCACAAAATAGCCATAGCCTTTATTGTATTTATCTATCTTTTGAATGCCAGCTTATGGTTTCGTATAAAGTCTATACAACACCTAAACAGAGTAAAAGAGCTATTAAAAAAGCCATCTCAAAAGGCTTATGGAATTGGTTTTAGATGCCTTTGGCGGATTTCTGCGTTGCGGTTTTTAACGATTAATCGTATTTTGAATAATTCTCTCTATACGGGGCCTATTGTTTTATTGCCACTTGTTCTTGCTTCTATAACATCAGATAATATAAAATTTACAGCTATTCAAAATTCTATTTTTGCTTTGTCAGCACTGGGTTTTGTGATCAATGGTCTTATCTCATCTTATTATTTACGGAAATTTCCATCTTTAATTCGTTTTTTTGTATGGGGGGCACCGGCTTTTGCCGTGATCGCAATCTCTTTTGTTTTATATTTAAATTTTACTCAATATTCCCTTTATATTATGGGATTTTTATTAGGTATTGGGCAATTTTATTTTAGGGTATCGGGAATAACAATTGGACAAGCTATCACACCTAGTGAAAATTTAGCCGAGGTGATTTTGGCAGGCGATGCCAGTGTACGCATCATAACAGCTTTATTCTCTATTGTACTTTTATATGCAGGAAAATTTTTTTCATTTTCTATATTATACGTCCTGTGTGTATTTATAGGCTTTTGCGCCCCTTTATTTATTTTGCACGGACTATCTATTTACATACAAAGCTTAGAGATAAAAGAAAGCGCCTTATGAATGATGTTCAATTATTATATTACGTCAGCCTTTTTTTGATTATCGTATGGATAAAAATTTTGTACAAATATTCATGACATTAATTTTAAATGAGCACATTGCGTGAGAAAAGCTGAGGTGTTCGTTACCTCTCATGTGGATAAAACGCATTTAGCCCGTTAATCAACGAAATTGCAAATAGCACTATGATCACCATTAATTCTAAAAGCTCTACCAGAAGTTAGTGATAATGGCAAAAATCCTTCAATAATATTCGAAAAAATATTTTATGCTGCATCAGATAATCTAAAGAGGGAAAGGAGATAAAAATTATAAAACTTATGGAAATCCAACACAAATTTTTAGGGACACATAATGACAAACAAAAGCTATGCTTGAATGATCTCTTGGCTTCATCGGTTGAGTGACGGTGCATTTCTCCATTATGGTCGATTGATAGAGCTTTCCTGTTAAGTTTGAGCATACTGAACGTAACCACATGGTCAAGATTCCTCCTTCCAATGTGGCCAACTTTGATCATAAAGTAGATTCTCACCTGATGAAAATTGATTGCAGAAATGCAGCTTCGTGAATAAACAAGAAAAAAAAGTAAACATACGACCCATCAACTATTGGACAAGACATTGATTTATAATGATAATATATCGTTATTCATATTGAATTAAAGACCCGAATATCGTAAGGTTTCCTCATTTCAAATCTATGTATGTTGAATCAATTAAAATCACTTGTTTACACACCACAAGCAAGACTAGCATGTAGGTAAAAAACTATTAAGAAAAGACTAAAAATACCTCTCATGAATCGTCTTACGTACTAAGGGCTGTCGCAACATCCACGAGCTGGCAAAATGTGTGATGGTGCCGGCTTGCTCTTTCATAAACTTAAAGATGGCACTGCTCAATAGCTTTATCGTTATACCATTCACGGACATCGCCGTAAAATGGGCCTGGGTGCTCTTTGAGAGATGTTTCTTTTAAAAAACCGTGAATTGGCAAACCAATGGCGTTCTGTTTTACGTGAGGGGTGTTCCCTCATTCAAGAACGCAATAAAAAAAGCATGAATCAATGCATAATCTTCATTATTTAAAATATATTACTTGAGATCTTTAAAAGTCGTAAAGCAGAATTAAAAGGAGATGGGAAGTGTTTTCTATCCTTAAAACTTCATATTCTCTCTAAATTAGGCTATCTGCTCGTTTTAGAAATTACCCAAAGAGATATATAACACATTTGCTCCTATTTGGCATACAAAATCTGAAACAGCAGAGAAAGCACTCATCCGCCTTAATCCTTGTCTAAAACATGCTGCGGCATTAGATGTAGATGTTTATTTACAAGCAATAACAAAAGCGCAGACTTTGTTAGGGAAACAACGCCATAAAACACAAAACTTTCCAGAAATGGATTGGAGAGCCATCAGTCAAAGCTCCTTGTGCTCATTTTTGGAGATCGCACTCAAAAACAGTATCAGACAATGGTTACCAACTGGTTAAAAACGGTGTTCTCGCAATTCGTAAAACCAAATGATAAATATCACTGCCCTACATCAGCCGCTATAAAATACAAACAATTTAAAATTGAATTTACAGCAGAAAAAATGCTGTTTGTGTCCTGTAGAAATGCCAAAAACAGCGAAAACCGGAACACTTAAAGATAAAAATCTGAAAAAACAACTCTGTAGGTAGCCTTACAAGCACTGGACAAGATCAATGTCCCCATGGGAGAAATACAATAAAAAACAAAATTTGACTAACAAGTCCAAACAAACTTTCAATCTCTCGGAAGATCCAATTTCCTTGTCTCAAAAAATATTATAAACCCTTCTTTACCCTTCACGCAGTTGTAGAGCCCGCTCGTTAACAATGCTATACTATTAGATAGACACGAACTGCCCTGTTCACAAGCGATTGATGTTTCTTGTCTAAAGATTCCGCACTTCCTGTTTCCAAGTACAAATCTTTTCAGAAAAGAAGCAATAAAAGAAAAATTAAAGAGTTTTTATAGAGATCCGATCAACAAAAAATATCAAAAAATTTCGTACATTCTAGGATTTAAAGGTTATGTGATAAAATCTATATAAAGGTTTGTTTATCATCAATGGCGGAGAGAGAGGGAGCGTTATATTTATATAAAATCAATAAGTTATATAAAAGTTCGGGAGTTTTGATTCCGTTGATTATTTTAACTTATTTTATGTCTATCCCGAACCTTTTTGTAGCTTTTTGATTGCTTCTATTGCAAGGCGTTTTCTATCGGCTGTTTTGGTATAAAGAGATGCCATTTTATCTTCTGTCCAGCCAAAAAGCGCTTTCATTTGCGAAACTGTCGCACCAGCATTGGCTGCACGTGTTGCTGCTAATTTTCGCAATCCGTGCGCTGATTTTTTAATACCCGCCGCATTACATGCTTCACGAAAGAGGTTGCCAAAACTTTCTTTGACAAGCTTATTTCCACCTTTACCACAAATAAATGTTTCATTACCTATGGGACCAATTTTAAGGGTTTCCTCTAGTTCTGGTAAAATAGGAAGAAAAACATCTGTTTTAAATTGGCTCTTTTCTGTTTTGAGATAAATGATATTATCTTTGACGTCTTTCCAGCCGATACGAACGGCATCACCACGACGCAAGCCTGTATAAAGAAGAACATCAATCCAGACGCGTTCATGTGTACCATGTGACCAACGGTGATAATATTTGTCTATGTCCTCTTCTAGCCATGGCAGCAATCCCCCACTGTTTAAAGATTTTGGTGCTTTTATATTAAAGGCAGGATTTCTATTTAAAAGGGCATTATCAACCGCCCAATTAAAGAGACCGTTTAAAGAGGTCAAAAAATGTTTTGCCGCCGCGGGGGTCTCTCGCCTTCTGTCTACGGCTTCAAGAATGTGTTGTTTGTTTATGCTTTTATATGCACGATCACCGATATGTTTAGAAACATTATTCAGAATTCGATATTTAACTTTTTTAGTAGATTCTGATTGATTATGCCATTGCATGCTTTGTAAATACTGATGCAACAACCAATCGAAAGACCCTTCTGTGAGTCTGGTACGCCTCTTTGTTTTGGAGGAGCCATTTTGAGCTTGTTTAATAGCCAGCGTATAATTATCAACAAACTCTTGCGTTCCATAGGTTCCTTCAATCCGAAACCGTGGTCCATGACCAATACGTACATACCATATAACTTTACCATGGCGTGTACGTTCACGAACAAGATGCGGTGGACGGCGTTTTGGCATGGCTAAAACTTTATACCGTCGACAGAGGGGCAACTTTTGCTGGTCTCGTAGTCTTCTTGCTCGTTTTCAAGTGGTGGAAAATCGTCAATGCTATAAGTATTATCTGTCGTTGTTGGTGTTATGGTTTTATTGATATGAATTAATAATTCCCCTGTAGGTTTGATTTCTATGAGTTCACATCCTTGTTTTTTAGCTTCTCTTAAAGCACGAGCAATAGCTGGTTGCGTGATAGTAGGTGGGCGGTGTGGCATGTTTATTCCCCTTCATTGAGATGTAATTCCCCCGTGGCGTGAATCACGCTGGTGTTTAAAAGTTGGTTTTTCGGTGTTAGAAACGGCTTATAGAGATACTATAAGATTAGTAGTTCGTTATTTTCTCATCTGGTTTTTCTCTAGTTGAGATTCTTCTATCGTCATCAATCCAGTCGTTCCAACATACACATGCATCACCGTAAATTTTTGCATGACCGTAAATATGCGCATCACCGTAAACTTGCGCATTGCCGTAAACACGCGCCCTATCGTAAATGTATGCCTCTTCGTAAACTTGTGCATTGCCATAAACTTCTGCATTATCAAAAACGTTCGGTTCACCGCAAATATATGCATCACCGTAAACTTCTGCATGACCATAAATGCATGGTTCATCGAAAACTTCTGCTTTGCCATAAATACGAGAATTGTCGTAAACCTCGGCATAACCGTAAACATGTGCATTTTCGTAAACCTTAGCATCATCATAAACCTTGGCATAACCCCCAACCCAGCAATTGCCATCATGACTTAGATTGTCTTCTTTCTCGATATAGCCGCCAAGATCACCTTTCTTGACGTCCCCCAAATCTCTCAATGCACGAATGCGGCGGAGCGTTTTGCCATCAACCTCAGTTGTTTCATCAGTCAGTTCATATTTATTTTCCATGGTTTATTTCCTTGATTTGCGTACAATCCACCCGTAGCGTGAAGCACGCATGTGTTGAAAGTGTTAGGAAAGGGTGGGGGTGCTGGGAGGAGAGAGCACCCCCATAGGTTTAAGCAGCTTTTGCCAAAATCTTTTCCATCTCTTGTTCTATTTCCCCTAAAAAGATTTCGACAGCTTTATTAATCTCTTCAATGTATTGCTCATCACGGTTGATGCGTTTGATTTTCATTCTCAAACCAGTAGATCTGCCTACAAAGTTTGGATTATAGCTCATGAAATCACACCATTTGCGTCCAGTGCATGCCATTTGGAATTGCACCTGTGCGATATATTCAGGCTTGATTTCGTCATAAATAAAAAAACGAAGATGGTTTGTTGATTGTGGACATTTGACTTCGATTAAACCGTCCTCTCCAATGAACCCATCAGGACTTGCACCAGCCATTTTCAT
>NZ_JBHIRJ010000014.1:0-38310 GCF_042197045.1 Bartonella sp. AA74HLJMH | reverse complement strand
TGCGTGGTCATATCCACTAAACCAGCATGAAATAAGGCATTTGGCAAAAGAAGATAAGTTGGAACCTGTGGAACAACCGCTCTAATTTGGAGATTAGACGAGGCCAAAGGGTCAGAAGACCCAGAAGGCTTTGGTTTAACATGGGAAAGAAGCAGAAGGAACAGAATCCGGAGATGAAGGTGATACCGGAACAGAGGGCGGTAATAGAAGTTCCATGAAATGATTATTAGATAGAATTTTCTAGGCAAGAAACTAAAGTGTGGAAGGCTGCTCGTAGGAAACTTTGCTCTTTAGAGGGGGAAATCAAAAAATTTTTTATTTAGGAAAATAGTGTTGAATTCCCTTCTTCTGATCGTAAGAATAAATTGTTGTTTCAATGATGATATCAGCTATTTTTTGCCGAATTTTTAAGAAAAATGCTTTTGTGGAAGTATGTAGCCTATATAGATGTTTATAAGGAGATGGGGGGGCGGTCTTGAGGGTGATGTTTTTATTCTTGTATGGGGGTAGCAATGTTAAAAGGTCAAAAAACATGTTTAAGGTATTTTCTTGTCTAAAGGGGGAGAAAAGGAAGAGGGAAGATTTAATGATTACGAAGATTTTAGGAGATTTTGGGGGGAGATTAGGGAGATAGAATTTCTGAGAGCTCTGGAGATGCAAGGGGATAAGATTTCTGGAGTATTGTGTGGGCATTTTTTATCGGCGATGATTGCGTTTGTTGGTGTAATTTAATCAGTGATATTGATTATACCACATTCACCATTTTCGCTACCGAAGGAGAGGTTTTGCCCTGCTTGATCCCAGTTAAGTGCTGAGATAGCACTTTTCCCATAACCTTTTAGAAGGACTTCTTTTCCATCATGGAATTGTGCCGCTAAAATCATTCCATCATTGAAGCCTATTGCTACAATTTCTTTGTTTGGGTGGCATGAAACGGTGCTAACAAGCGCATTTGCTCGTGTGCCTAGTTCTAGAGGTGTTTTTCCCATGGGGCCATCTTTTGTATGAAAGGGCCAAACAATTGCGGCAGAGGCACCTGATGTTGCTAGCCATTTTCCTTTTGCGCTCCAAGACCAGCTTTTGACTTTGCTTGGGTAGCCACTCATCCGTAAATGTTGATTATCAGTGAGACGCCAACCGTGTAAGGCGTTTTCTTGCATGGTGGAAATGACATAGCTGTTGTCTGGTGAAAAGGTGACACCACAATGAGCTCCTTTCCATACCAATGTGGTGGGAGATATTTGCGTTGATAACCAATGAAGAGTCACACCATTGTAATGGGCAACGGCAAGTCGCAAACCTTTTGGGGCAAAAGCAAGGCCTTCTACACTGCGTTCATGTGTGAGCTCTTGTCGTTCTTTTCCAATATGCGCAAATGCGAGGCGTGAGGAGGAAAAAGCAAAAGCTTTTTGTGGACCAAAAGCAACGTTGTTTATCCATTTGCGTTCTTTTTGGCTTAACACTTCCGTGTGATCTGCTGCGGTTGTTTGACAGACTTTTCCATCTTCTCCACCGGTGATGATCGCGGTATTGTCATGGGAAAAATGGCTTGAAATTATTCCTTGGTGAACTTCAACGATTTGTGGGGTTGGATTAAAAAAAACAATGAAACCTTCTACGGAAACAAAGGCTGGTTTATTGCCTATAAAACCGCAGGAAAGGCAGTAACTTTTGAGATCATAATGGGTAATGTTTGGCATTATCACTCACTTATGCGCAATTTTCAAAACCAGTTTTTAATTTTTCAGCATCAAGAGAGCGTCCTATAAAGACAAGGCGGCTTTCTCGTTTTTCATCTTCACGCCATGGGCGTTGATGTTGTCCTTCAAGAAGCATATGTATCCCTTGAATGACGTAACGATCATCGTCTCCTTGAAAGGCGATAATGCCTTTAAGACGCAAGATATCAGGTCCTTGTTGCTGTGTAACCTGCTGGATCCAAGGGAAAAACTTTTCTGGTTGCAGAGCATCTGTTTTTAAACTTACAGAAGTGATGGTAATATCATGAATGGTGGATGCGTGATGATGGTCATGATGACAATCGGGACCGCACACATGGTTGGCATGTTGGTGTGTATGTTCGTGATCGAGAAAATGAGGTTCATGATCGAGAGTCTGTTGGAGATCAAAAAAACCACGATTAAGGAGTGTCTCAAGAGGGATATTGGTGCGCTGTGTTGTATAGAGTATAGCGCGAGGATTAATGGCCAGAATAAGGGATTCAGCATGGCTGCGTTCTTGTTGGGTGACAAGATCAATCTTATTTAAAAGAATAATATCCGCGAAAGCAATTTGGTCTTCAGCTTCACGACTTGTTTTTAATTGAGAGGGAAAATGCTTTGCATCAACGACTGCTATGACACTGTCGAGAGCTGTTTTTTCATGGATAGTATCATCCATGAAAAAGGTCTGTGCTACGGGAACGGGATCAGCAAGCCCTGTCGTTTCTATAATGATCGCATCAAATCGATGAGAACGTTGCATCAGACTTTCTAGAATGCGAATGAGATCACCACGTACGGTGCAGCAAACACAGCCATTATTCATTTCATAAATTTCTTCGTCTGATTCAATGATCAGGTCATTATCAATACCAATTTCACCAAATTCATTGACAATGACGGCATAACGTTTGCCATGATTTTCACTGAGAATGCGGTTGAGAAGGGTGGTTTTTCCAGCACCAAGATAGCCTGTGAGAACCGTAACGGGAAGTTTTTTGGGGTGTATCGTTTCCATGGAGAGACCTTTTATTGTTCTTTATTGCCATGTGTTTATGTTAAATCGATTGATATCATCAAGTAAATCACGAAGCTGAGACAGAACATGAGAAAAGATTGCTTCACCGGCTTGTGGTGTTGCTTTGCTTGCATTTCCTGCCGCACCTTGCGTATTTAGATCTTTCATTGTCCAACCAAAGGCATGAGGACCATAAGCACGTAAATACCGATAATTGGCAATCATATCCGCTTGTTTATTATGAAAATTTTCTGCCTTTTCCATATGGACTTTTTCTGGTGCTAAATAGAGCATGAGAGAGGTTTCGATAAAGCCTCCATGGATATCAAGATGTTGTTGAGATGGCTCCATGAGACCTTGTGGTAAACCAAAACGGCTCCAGCTTGTTGCTACAGCGAGCATCGAAAGGCGCCTTCGTAATTCGGTGATAACGATGCTCATTAAAGGTGAATTTCCTCCGTGAGCATTGAGAAGAAGAAGACGGTTGATCCCTTTGTGATAACAGTTTTCACCAATCTTTATCCATCGCTTAATCGCATCAGAAAAGGTAAGGGTTTGCGTGCCTGTAACATCCATATGTTCTATAGAATAGCCAATCTTTTCAACCGGTAAAAGTGCGATATGAAACTGCTCTTTTGTTTGTAAAGTGAGGGCTTTTGCAAAAGCTTCAGCAATAATCCAGTCGGTTTCGAAAGGAAGGTGCTCTCCGTGATATTCATGTGCACCCAAAGGTAAAAGAGCGAGAAAAGGTGGGTTAGATACCATAAATTAATGCCCAAAAGAGAAGTCAAAAGAGACAAAGTGATCGAAGGTGCTGTCACTATTTAATCTATCTATAAGAGAAACGCAAATAGGCGTCTTTTTACATCACATATGGATGCATAAAAATGAGAGCTTTGTTAAAAATAGAGAAGCTTTTATTGAGCAAAGCCAACGCAACTTTTCTGTAATATGAGGCAATATTTCTCAAGATAATTATCTTTTGTAAGTATTTCTGATTCATATTCTCATTTTTAATAAGTAAATATTCATACATATTAAATACTTATACATCAAATAATGAAAAATATTTTTCATTATTTATTGAAAATGTAATTTTTCCTGTAAGTTACATATTCTTCTTTTATTATGGAGCGATGATAATCAAAGTATTTCTATTATTGCGATAGTACAGACTTTAGTTGCAATCAGGTGTTCTAAATTCTTAATTCAAGTATCTGTATATTACAAAAGAATAGAAATGTTTGTTGATTGATTTTATTTTGGATAGTGTCTTAACAGATTTTAGTGTTCATGAGAAAAAATAAATATAAAGGGAAGAATTCACGTAAGATGAATTTGTAATCTCATAGAGCAGTTTATAAGATGATTCAGTAAGAAACACCGTTGGATACAAGAAACACCATTGGATACATGATAAACAGAACGCCATTGTGTTGCACATTGACGCTTTTGTTTTAAAGAAACATTTAGTACACCAAAGCCCATTTCACGACGCAGCTTGTGAATGGTATAAGGGTAAAGCCTTATAATATAAAATCTATTGTGTTCCACCATATTTACACTTTTAAAGTAAAAAGGGACACCATCATTCACTTTGCCAGTTTTCAATACTGTGTTAACAGCGCTTGATAGTTATGATACCTCATAAGTGATATTTTCCTTTCTTCAAGTGTGTTTACACACACACCGATCTCGTTTGTGATTTGCAAGTGAAGAATTTTGATTGATTCAATATAAACAGAGTTAAAATATAAGAGAGTTTTATAATCGTCAGCTTTCTCATTCAACAGGCAAAACAATAAATTATTATTATAGATTAATATTTTGCGATTAAAGTGATCGATTGATGAATTTATCATTCAATATCAGTTTTCATGGCGTTATTTTTTCAATGTGCTTACTTAAGTTGGTATTTTAAAAATGCAATTTTTTAGTAAGTTTCTCTATTCCTTTTCTTTCAAGAATTTGATTAATTCTTTATTATTTATTTTGCACAAATTGAAGACAGTTATGTGAATATTGCTAAAAATTTCGTTCAAAGAGAATTATTTGTTACTAATATAGAGTAAATATAATTACTTAAAATATAAATATGGTTGTGATCTACAATATTGACGAAAAATATGGAATAACTTTTATGAAAATTAAGAAAGAAAGTTTTTTCAGTATTTTGGGGATCATCTCATTTTTCATGACTCTCTTTTTATCTGGTTTTAGGTAGTTTGTTGGTGTTCTAGTATTGCTTATAATTTTTTTGTAAATCTGATAGATTTACTTATTTTATGCGTTTGTTTTATTAGGTTTGAAAGTCAATATTTTGTGTTCTTTATGCTGTATAGGATAAAGGGGGCTGAATTACCTTTTTTAAGATGCTATGCAGTATTTTTTCTTTTTATATATCAGTAAAAGTTGAGAATCATTTTATTAACGTCTCTTCCATTTGAAGATAGAGATCTTAATTGTTTTTTTACACTTTATACCTGTTTTATAGAAAAATAGTACACTATTTAAAGTTGTTTTATTAGGATAGATTTGTTTTAGATCAAGTTTTTATTTGATACCAATTTTATTTTTCAATATTACTGATGAGTGATATAATAAAAATCCATTAAGTGCTATTTCATTTTTATATTTATTGAAATAATAGACAATAATATATCATTATACTGGCATTTTTAAATTTTATAGTTCTTTAAAATTAATTACATTTTAAATTATTTATAAAAGCTCTATTATATAATTTTTTAAATGAATTTGTTTCGTAATATTTCTTATAATAAGAAATTTAATAAATTATTATTATTTTTAATTATAGCAATAAAAATGACAAAATATTACTGTTGGTATCTTGAGTTATTATGGCGTAAAAGGAATAAATTATTTTTATCATTTATTGTTTTTTATATTTACATGTAATACACAATGTGTTATATTATAATAACAAAATTACATATAATATTTTATTATGTGCAATTATATAAATGATTAAATATAATTTTTGGTTTTTATATATGTGAATATTCTTTCATTTTTTCAGTGAAGAAAAAGAGGAGCAAAGAAAGCTATGTTTAAAATATTTAAAAATCGTGTATGTTCATTTACTTTTACACTATTTATTCTTTTTTTTATACAAACTATAGAGGGAAATGCAAGTTTTGTAAAAAATAAAGTTCAAGAGAGAATGGCAATTACTATTCCTACACTAGAAAAAAATGTAGCTATTAAAGCTGTGGATAGAGTTGTTATTCAAGGCGTTGAGGAACAAGATGTTATTGCGTTAGGGAAACCTGAAAAAGCTGCTGCCTTTTCAGGTTCAGCCTTTTGGGGGGGAATAAGTATTTTATCACTTCTTGCTTCTTTATGTATTGGGGATGTATTAGGTACTGTTGTAACTCTTTTTGCAATATTTAGTACACTTTAGTAGGAAGCTCATCGACAGAGTCGAGGATTTTTTTGTTCACTTCATTATTTTTAAAAAATAAATATTTTATTATTTATACTATACTAGATAATAAAATCACTACTCTTAATACTAAATGTAGCTTTTATTAAATTATTAAAGTTCAAGATCCTACATTTATGTTGTTTTTTACAAATTAGCGTAACCTGATTTTTTTTTACAGTTTATGATTATTTTCTAGTAATAAGGCTAGTATACTTACTATCTTTATCAGTCTTTTAATATTGTCTACCTTTTCTCATATGAAGATTATTCATCAAAGGTATATTTTATCCTTTTTAAATTTTTTTATCTTTCATAAGGGGATAAAATAAAAAATATCCCTATATCCATGGCTCTCATGCAATAAGAAAAATGAGAAATTATTATTTATCATTTTAAATTTGTTTATGTTAAATCCATCAGAAGTATTTTTTACGTATAACAAGTTGCGTTCGTGTATGGATAAAATTATTAAAAAAAAGACTAAAAATTCTTCTCATTAATTATCTCTAAGGTTCAAGGACTGTTGTAGTATTGGAAAATAAATGATGGTGCTGGTTTGTATCTTCATAGAGTAAAGATAGTGATACACAATGAATCTTATGTCATCTCATGGAGTGGTTTATATTGTCGCATTTACGGGACATATTGTGAGAGGGAAGTGGTGATGTGCATCGTTGGAAAATGCTTTTATTAAAACATAAACCTGTATTTGCGATAGAAGTGTATTCTGGGTTATTCTGTTGCCTAAGGGAAGGATACTGTTAAGTAAGGTAATTCAGGAGTATTTATAGCTTAGTGGAAGAAGGGCAATGAAGTAAAAGGTCTTGTTTAGCACGAAGACGTGCAATCCATTGATCTTCACGAATAGCAGTATTATGTACTGTAATGAGTTCGTTTTTTTTAATTGCAGCTGTTACTGTTGCTTTTTCTAAAAGACCACAAGGAATGGCGTGGTGAGCGCGTGCTTCTGAAATGTTCATTATCCAAGCACGATAAGTATAAAGACCGATAAAGTCTAGCTGATCACCTGGATGTAAATCTTTTTTAGCAACAGCACAGACTTCTACTACGGGATGGCTAAGAGGGACCATATCTTTTTTGCCATAAAGCATAATACGTGCGCAGGTGAGGGGAACTTCCATTGCTGTTAAATGATAGGGGCGATGAAAGGTGAAGTAAGGTCCCTGGCCAATTTTTAAATCTTCCATACGTTCGCGTAAACGCGGGTGTGCTATTTCGGCAATGACAAAGACACCAGGTGAAACACCTGGACCTATTGAATAATCTACAACACCATATTGTTGTAAAATGCCCCCATCTTGTTTTGGAATAAGCACTTTGTTTAAATCTTGTAGCGCTGCTCGTGGTCCATGCATTCCTGGACAATCGGGGAGAAGGCCGGTGGCATTGGCAATGGCTGCCATTTCAACCATCGTTTTGGAACCATCAATAAATTCAACCAACATGCGCACATTCATATTACGCCGGAATGCTTCTTCTTCGTAAGCGTCAGGTGTAGCATCAAAGCGCAGAGGATTATTTTTTCCTTTACCCGCTGCAACAATCTTATGTCCAAGGGCTGAAACAAATTCTATGAGTTCCATACAAGAAGTAGGTTCATCGCCGGCACCAAGTGTATAAATGAGCCCTCGTTTTTCTGCTTCATGTTTGAGATAAGCGCCAATTGTAACATCTGCTTCAACATTCATCATGACAAGATGTTTGTTATTCTCAAGCGCTTTGATACCAATCTCTGCTCCTGCTTCGGGATAGCCTGTTGCATCAACGATAATATCAATTTGTTCATGGCGCAAAACAAGGTTAATATCATCTGTTGCTGCAATTAAATTTTTTTCAATGCTTTGGGTGAGAGCATAAGTATTTTCAACTTCACAGACATGTCCACCTTCGCCATAGGCTAGTGTAGCGGCATCAAAAATACGTGACGGTGTCCTCGTGGCTACAGCAGCGACTGTTATACCATCCATATGCGCAATACTTGATAATAAATCTGTGCCCATTTCACCACAACCAATCAGTCCAATACGGATGGGGGGGTGCTTTTCTGCACGTTGTTTCAAATCATGCGCTAAACCTGTTAGGTTCACATTGCTTGCCATTCTTTTTTCCTATTTGAAAACTATTCTGCTAAAGAACTTTTCTCATTCATAAGGTGCATTTGTTTTTAAGACAATTAATCTTTTATTCTTGATGCTCTAATCAATGGATTTTATAAAAGCAAGAGGGGTGGTTTCTTTTATCAAATAAAATAGGAATAGCGTTATGCAGCAAAAAATAACAGTACAAGATGTCACCAGTTTTATTGGGAAAGAAGTGGGATTATCGGAGTGGCGTCTTGTTACACAGGATATGATTAATCAGTTTGCATGTGCTACAGATGATCATCAATGGATACACGTTGATGAGGAAAAGGCTAAAAAGACACCTTTTGGCGGCACGATTGCTCATGGTTTTTTAACATTATCGCTTTTGTCTACGCTCGCTTATGAAGCTCTTCCAGAGTTGGAAGGGAGCACAATGGGGATTAATTATGGTTTCGATAAAGTACGCTTCATGAGTCCTGTGAAAACAGGGGTACGGATACGTGCGCGTTTTGTGTTAGACGACGCAGAAATTCGTCCTTCTGGTCGAGTGGTTTTCCATTATGGGGTTACGGTGGAAATTGAAAAGTTAAAAAAACCAGCTCTTACAGCTCAATGGCTTATTGTTGCTGTTGTGGAAGAAAAACCTTCCAATATCTAGATTGCCTTCCAATATCTAGATTATTTGAGTGCTTTATTTTATAAAATTTTTATACAATTCTATTAGAAGTTTCTTCAATGATGATATTGAGAATAATCTATAGGATAATAGATATGGTGGAGCTATCATAGCGTTGATAGCCATAGCAGGTTGCTATCTTTCCTAGATCGTTTTGAAGAGGAGTTTCCTAATGAAGATAGTGCATTGCTTCACGCTTTTGTTTATAGCGTTCTTTAATGGGATCATACCCATCACGTAAAACAGAACTCTTCAAATGGAATATACTTGCGTTGCCAATTCACGGGCTTATTTTAAAGCAACATCTCTCAACGTTTGTCACGCCCATTTCGCAATGGCGCCTGTGAATAGTATAACGATAAAGCCATTGAGCACCCCTATCTTTATGCTTGTGAAGAAGAAAGCTGGCACCATCATATTATATGCTAGCCGCCAATGTTAAGACAGGTCTTGGCGCTTGAGATAATTCATAAGAGGCATGCCTTCCTTTCTTGTATGTTTTTACTCACACGGCTCTTCCTGCTTGTAACGTGCAAGCGAGAGGTTTTGGTTGATTCTATATGGAACAAATTGGGAATGAGAGGATCTTACGGTATTCAGAGTTCTCGTTCAATATGAATAACGCCATATTATCATTATAAATTCAATGTGTTATCTACGGTTTGGAGAGGTTGTGGTCAATGTCTTAATTTAAAGAGAGTCTCACATACTGTGAGATCTCTTATTTTATCCCCTTTTATATTCTTTTATATTAAAGCCATTAAAACTATTTTCTTTCATGTTACAAACGGATGGGGAGAGATAAAAACTGTTTAAGAAAAAAGTTTCTAATCTCTTATGAGTGTTTTCGATAGGCAAGGGTTGGTGCACTTGGAAAGTGGCAAAGGGGATGATGGTATTGGCATGTGAAATTCTAAGTCTTTTAATGTTTTGTTTTATCAAGTTTTTGTACGATTTTATCAGAAGTCCATTGGGTTGTAATATTAAGCACGATCAAAAGGATGATGACGATGGTCATGATGAAGGTATTGTAGCGTTGGTAGCCATAGCGGATTGCCATATCCCCTAAACCGCCTCCACCAAGATATCCAGCAAGTGAGGTGGCTCCTATAAGAGAAATGACCATGACTGTAAAACCTGTAATCAGGCTAGGGAGAGCTTCAGGAATAAGGACATGTCTGATAATTTGAAGACGACTTGCCCCCATAGAGCGGATCGCTTCAATGAGACCGTTTTCAACGGTTTTAAAAGAGAGTTCCGCCATGCGTGCATAAAAAGGGATAGCTGAAATGGTCAGTATAAAAATTACAGCAGGCATTCCTATCCCTCTTCCTACAACGATACGTGTAACGGGAAGAAGATAAAATGCAAGAATAATAAAGGGAATGGCACGAATACTGTCAATGATCATGCTTAAAGGGCGATTGATGAGAGATGAGGAAAAAATCCCCCCGCGTGCTGTTGTGTGAAGAAGAAGACCAAGGGGAAGCCCTATAATAAATGCCATAACAGAAGCACTAAGTGTCATCAATATTGTATCAATAACAGCTTGGGGAAGTTCATGAGACAGAACATTAAACATAGCCTAAGACCTCACAATATCGTCCTTTTTTCGTTAACCATTGAACAGCTTTTTCTAAAGCTTCTTTATCTTCTCCAGGAAGAGCCAAGAAGAGTCTCCCGATGGTTTCATCTTGAACTGTATCAATGCCACCATGCAAAATACGTGCTTTTAAACCACTCTCATTTTCTAGAAGATGAAGAAAAGGCTGCTGGGCAATTTCACCGGCAATATTAATTTCAATGACAGCTTCTCGTCCGATTGGTTTGAGATTTTTCGCAAATTTTTCAGGAAGTTGCGGGGTTACAAGCTTGAGCATGGCTATGGTTGTATCGTCTTGCGGTGATGTAAAGATGTCTTTCACACGTCCTTCTTCTACAATGTTCCCCTGATTAAGAACAACAACGCGATGCGCTATGGTGCGCACAACTTCCATTTCATGGGTGATGAGCACAATCGTGAGATTGAGGTGTTTATTAATATCAGCAAGGAGCTCTAGAATAGATTGTGTTGTTTCAGGGTCAAGAGCAGAAGTGGCTTCATCTGATAACAATATTTTAGGATTAGCAGCGAGCGCACGAGCAATGCCAACGCGTTGTTTTTGTCCCCCAGACAATTGTGCCGGATAGCAATATTCTTTCCCAGATAACCCAACCAATTCAATCAGTTCAAGGGCACGTTTGTGGCGTTGTTTCTTACTTACACCACTTAATTTAAGTGGCAATGCAATGTTATCAAGAATATTCTGCGATGAGAGAAGATTGAAATGTTGAAAAATCATCCCAATTCGTTGACGGTAAGGCGCCCATTCTATCTCTGATAGATTAGAAATATCAACATCTTCAAAAAAAATGGACCCTGCATCAATCTTCTCTAACCCATTTAAACAGCGAATAAGTGTTGATTTTCCTGCTCCACTGCGCCCAATAATGCCAAGGATTTCACCAGCATGGATATTTAAAGAGAGATTATTAATCACCGGAACACCAGCCGTTTTGTTAAAACAACGGCTGATGTTTTTTAAGGAGATAAGAGTAGGTTTTTCCATTCACAATTACTCGGATATTTGGCACAGTTATTCAGATATTTGGCACAATTACCAAGATGTTTGGGCGGTATTGCCAAAAATCTCTTTGATTTTTGCACGGATAAGATCGTTATTGTAAGCGGCAACTAATTTTTTAACCCATGGTTCATCTTTTTCGCTCGTGCGTACAACGATGATATTATCATAAGGATTATTTTTTGCGCTCTCCCATGCGACTACATCTTTTTCGAAGTTTAATCCGGAAACAATAGCCCAGTTTGTGTTTATAATTGCAAGGTCAAAATCGTCAATAGCTCGTCCTAACATACCGGCATCGAGCTCACGAATTTGCAGGTTTTTAGGATTTTCGATAATATCAAGTGGAGATGCAAGAATATTATGAGGATCTTTTAACTTAATGAGACCTAAAGAGTTAAGAAGAAGTAAGGCTCTTCCACCATTAGATGGGTCGTTCGGAATACCAACATGTGCACCATCACGAAGATCTTTTAAGTCTTTTATTTTGTGTGAGTAAACACCGATTGGAGCAATAAATGTATAGCCGACAATTGAAAGTTTATAGCCACGTTGTTTCATTTGTTCATTAAGATAAGGGGCGTGCTGAAAAGCATTCGCATCGATCTCTCCTGCGTTAACAGCATCATTAGGCAAAGCGTAATCAGAAAAATAAACGAGTTCAATATCTAAACCGGCTTTTTTAGCCTGTTCAGCAGCTGTTTTCCAAATAATCGCATCCCGCCCTTCCATAATACCAAGTTTGATTTTTGTTTTGTCTGCGGCCATGGAAAAAGCAGTAGACAAAAAAAGTGCAAAGAGAGAGAGGAATAATCCTATAATCCGACTACGAGAAAAAATTTTTAATGTCATATGCTTTTAACTTTCTTTTTCGAGAAATTTTTTGAGGGAAGTTTCAATATACTCTGTATTTTTTTAGGCAGATTTAAAGTTATACAAGCTTTAGAGAATATTCAATCACTTTTATTTTTAAAAGAGTATTATTTTTCCTTCTATTTTAGTTGTTTTGGGGGCTGATCATCATTTGTTCATAGAAATTCTCTGAAATTCAAATAATTAATTCTTTTATTGCAATCATTTGTTGAGGGAACCAATGCCCCTTTAAAAACTTCTGTAAGGGACAATTGGTTGAAGAACCGGACAATCAGATGATGCTTTAGCCGTAAATTCATGAAGAACATACTGCGCAATCAAGATCAAAAGGCCGTGTTCGTGTAGGCGATAAAGAGAAATTTTGTTGCAATGTTGTGGGTTTTTGGGGGGAATAAAGGTTGCTGATCATTGGATTTAAACGCGGCAAATTTTTGCAACGGCGAATTTTTGCCCTTCATACGTTTTAAGAGAGGAAGAAAAATAATGTTAAGAAAGAAATTTTTATCAACAATGATGACTTTATGGGCTTTAGGAGCGTCAGGGGTGGCTGTGACTGCTTTTCACGCACAAGCTGGAACCATTACAGGAACAGTTGCTCGTGTTGCATCAGGTCAGGTATCTTTACGCACAGGCCCTGCGACAGCTTATAAAGTTATCGCAATGGTTCCAATGGGAGCAAAAGTGCAAATTTATGGCTGCCTATCCAATAAAACTTGGTGTTCTCTTGGTTATCATGGAAAAGTTGGTTGGGCATCTGCACGTTACGTCAATGTTAACGGTGTTCCTACCATTGCTTTTAAAAAGATGCCAGCAAAATCAAAATCCATGGTAAAATCGCCAAAAGAAAAAGTAAAACAGGCTGTTTCCGACTTTAAAGCTCTTCCGGCGATTCAAAAAACACGGAAAAATATGCAAAAACTATACAGAACAGATATGATTATCGATTCTACAGGTGTTAAAAAAAGGGATGAACGAACAATTTTAAATCCGTCGCAAAAAGCACAAGGCGTTTCTGTAAAGCACGTGAGTGCTTATAATCCCTCCTTTCCTGATAATGTCAATTACAAAAATTTTGAACGTAATGAAACGCGTTACCGTGTCGTGACCTATCCTGCTCGATAAGGGTAAAGTTAATTTTACAACCGGAATGACAAAAAGGATCAGCAGCATGAAGCAAACAATGCTTATGCTGCTGATCCTATTGTACCGTAAAATGTCATTAAGGCGGCAATGCTTAACTTAAGGTGGCGAGGCATTCAAGGATATTCCGAGTCAAATTTGACAATACCTTGGATTACAGTTCTTTAGGATGGTGATATGAACCTTAAGCTGGGGAAGGTTATACTGAAGAGAAGCCGGACTTTTGACAGACCGGCTAGGGGTTCTTTGTCCTTTCGGACAGGGCGTTAATTTGCGGACTTAGGCTTTATCAAATTACGAGAAATGAGCAATTCAGCAATTTGAACGGCATTCAATGCTGCTCCTTTTCTTAAATTATCGGCGACAACCCAGAAAGCTAAACCATTTTCAACGGTGATATCTTCACGAACACGGCTAATAAAGGTATCATCTTCTCCGGTACCTTCATAAGGTGTGGTATAACCACCATCTTCGTGTTTATCGATAAGCTGACAGCCTGGTGCATCGCGGAGGAGCGCTTGTGCTTCAGATGCGCTTAGTGGTTTTTCAAATTCAACATGGACGGCTTCGGCATGACCGATAAAGACAGGGACCCGAACAGCAGTGGCTGTTAATTTAATTTTCGGATCGAGAATTTTCTTCGTCTCAACCGTCATTTTCCATTCTTCTTTTGTATAACCATCTTCCATGAAAACATCGATATGAGGAATGACATTAAAGGCAATGCGTTTAGTGAATTTTTTTGATGTAATTGGGTCTGCAACAAAAACTGCACGTGATTGTTCGAAAAGTTCGTCCATTCCTTCTTTACCAGCTCCAGAAACAGACTGATATGTAGAGACAACAACACGTTTAATGATTGCAGCATCATGGAGAGGTTTTAAAGCTAAGACCAGTTGAATTGTTGAACAATTAGGATTTGCTATAATATTACGCTTAGAAAAGGCATTTATAGCTTCGCCATTGACTTCAGGGACTATCAACGGAACATTGGCATCATAGCGCCACGTGGAGGAATTATCGATGACGACACAGCCGGCAGCAGCAATTTTAGGGGCGTATTCTTTGGAAATGCTCCCTCCCGCAGACATAAGACAAAAATCTGTGTCAGAAAAATCGTAAGTATCCAGTGCTTTTACTTTTAAAGTTTTATCTCCATAAGAAACTTCTTGTCCTAATGAGCGTCGTGATGCTAGAGGGACAATTTCATGCGCAGGAAAACCACGTTCTTCTAAAATTGTAAGCATTTCACGACCAACATTTCCGGTTGCGCCGACAATTGCAACTTTATAACTCATTTTCTATATACTCCTCATGTCTCTCCACGTTTATTCCCCGTGCTATACTCAGGAGAGAGTGAGTTAGTCAAGGAACATCATTAAATTATATTTTTGATTTTCAACAACTCAATTTTGTGCACACCAATCATCATCGTTAGCACAATAAATTGTTTTATTTCAAATGATACGTCTCTTTTAATCTTTCAGAATTGAAAAAATTGAATATTTTACGCTAAGCTATTATCTCTTTAGAAAACACTTTAATTAAGTGAATTCCTTATCTTCTGTCAATTGTTTACCTTCTCACTTTGTGAATTTTTTAAGGATGGTATTACGTATCGCATTCGTGGAATCTTTTAATACTTTATCTGTTAATTGTTGAATTATTTAATTTTCTCCCTATGCGCTCTAAAAGCGAAGCCTCCTATTACAGTCTGTAAACAGCTAGATTCTAGCGGCTTCCCATTTTTCACTTAAACTAAAGGCTTAACAAGCAGGCCTAAAAATATTTAAAAAGATATTGGGCATCTAAAAAACATTTGAATGTTTCAAGGAGGTATGCGTGCTTCATATCCTCATACCTTAAATGATAGAATTTATGGCACAACAGGATAAACTTAAGTATCCATATATAGATAAATTCTTATGAAAGTTATACATATAGTTTTTCGTGTCTATTTTTAATTTATATTTCTTATTTTTACTTTAATCCTGTTATGCTATAAAATATCATTATTTGGAGTATGATGGTATAAGATCTTTAAGCTTTCTCGATATATTTAAGTGTTTTTTAGTGTGTGGGAATATTCTTAGGCTTGTTTGGCAAGTCTTTTTTAAGTGACTTATATGAGTGGAAAGTCAGCCGTTGAACACTCCCATATTTACGTTTAATAAAAGAGCAAGTTAGCACCATCATCCATTTTTTCAGCACACAATGTCGTTACAGCTCTTGGTATGTGAGACGATTCAATAAGAGGTATGCCTTTTTGTACATTTTTACTTACACGCCAACTTTGCTTGTGTTGTGCAAACAAGAGATTTTGATTGATTCAATATAGAACACGTTTGAAATGAAAGAATTTTACGATATTCGAAACACTTATTCAATATCAATAACGTTAGATTATCATTATAAATCAACGTGCTATTTCTAAGTTAAACTCGTTAGAATTCGGATTATTTACAAATCAGATTAGATTAAGCATTTTCATTCTCATGCAGTGTGGGGAGACAGTCACAATTCTTGTCAATATTATTAAGGACTTTGATTATCCTTGCAATGAATTTATGAAAATAAGGGGTTATTTTTTTCATCAGAAATCAACTGCAAAATTGCTCTTTGTTTTTTGCGGGTCAGTATTCTGAAATTTTTCAAAAGTAAATATTCTGCTTTGCTTGCTATTCTGTCATCACAATGATAGAGGTTCTCTTCTTTTTTTGCGCTATCAGCATAAAAGAAGGAAACGGGAACATCTAATATATGAGCAATTTCCTGTAAACGTCTTGCACTTACGCGATTTAAGCCTTTTTCATACTTTTGGATTTGTTGGAATGTTACGCCTAAATGACTTCCTAATTGTTTTTGAGAAAACCCCATGACGTTTCTTCTGAAGCGAATTTTTTGCCTAAAGAAATATCGTAAAAATGTAGATTTTTGGCTTTCACTTGATGTCCCCACCGGTTGCGAGCGCCCTCGCATTAGTATTCCGGGGTCTGGAAGTGCTGAAACCGAGTCAGCTCCTTGCTTTTAGTGCTGAAAGCACTTGGACATAACAAGAGCCCCCGGAAATTCCGGGATATCCGCAAAAGCGGGCTAATCTTTATGCTCGGTTTCGGGCTTCCAGGCCCTATTGATCGTCGCGTATACGACCAAAAACACAAGCCTTCTTCATAAGGCAATTACTTTCAATCGTCAATTGAAATTACAACAGTGTTTCTTGTTTGTTTTTTCAAGTTTTCATGTAATCAATACGTATATTATACATAAAAATATTGCTTGAGATACTTTAGATACTTTTAAAAATTGTAAAGCGAAATTAAAGGGTGATGGTAAGGTAATGGGGTGATTTTCTCCTTTACGATTTTATGTTTTTTCCCCCAAATTAGGTTGCTTCTCCGTTTCAAAGATTACGCAAACAGATAAATACTCTTGTCCCGATATGGTATACATAAGATGATATAACTTGTCGTTTTTATTCATCTTAAATCGAGGTATCTCAAATATGTTGTTCGTAAATAGTATAAATTAAAGTCCATGAAATATAACAATCTTTATGTTTAATATAATAAATTTCATTTACCTGAGTTGGTTCAAAATGTTATTATAATTCTTGCTTTTAAGAAGTTCATAAGAGCCATTTTTATTCAGATGCTTGTGTGGTGCAAGCGAATGGTTTTGATTGCTTCAGTATGAACAGGCTGGAATGAGAGAATCTGATGATATTTTTGGCTTTTGTTACAAGGTGTAAAGCGATATAAATATCTTTATTGTAAAATTCTTTTTTCAGAAATCGTAAATATTGAGATATCATATTGATAGAGACTTGATAACAGTGGGCTTGTAGAGGAAAATTGCATGAGGGTTTTTTATTTTTTATGCGTTATTTCTTCATTGTTTTGCAAAGGGCGCGCTTCTGAGGCAAGCATAATGGGAACGCCATCACGAATAGGGTAGGCAAGTTTGGCTTTGAGAGAAATGAGCTCTTGTGTTTTTCGGTTGAAAGAGAGAGTACCTTTCGTCATTGGGCAGACGAGCAATTCGAGCATTTTTGGATCTGTGGTCATTTTTTTCATGTTTGGACATTCATTAGTTTAAGCGGTAATCTGTTCCTGTTTGTTTCATGAGCGAGCGTTCTGTTAATGCAAGAAGAGTTTGGGCACGGCTTTCAATATCTGGAGCTTCAAGGAGAGCTTGTTTTTCTGCTGGTGTAAAGGGGATAAGAGCTGAAAAAGCATTAACCAATATAGGTGTAGGGGCTTCTATGATGCTGCTCCAATTATATTCCATTTCATGTATGGTTAGATATTTTTCTACAACGTCGAGTAAGTTCTCTCGGTTAATGCTTTCTTCAATATCAAATTCTTGCAAGTCTTTTATGTTTGATTGGATGAGAGCTGTTCGATAGGATTTTGTGTTTTTCAATTCTTGTTCTAAAGTGAAGCGGCAAACACCTTGTAAGATAATGAACAGTTGTCCGTTTCCTGTTTCACTGTAGTTTGTAATACGCCCTATACAGCCTGTTTTATAAAGTTGTGTAGAGAAGCGATCTGTATCCGATGAAAGTGGTTGAATAATGCCCAATAGACGATCAGTTACCATAACATTTTCAATCATTTCAAGTGATTCTGGTTCAAAAATATTGAGTGATAAAAAACCACCGGGTAGTAAGAGTGCACCTTCTAAAGGAAAAAGAGCAATTTGCTTTGGAAGATCATTTTCGCAATTGTAAGAGATATTACCAGCTTTCATGAGTATTTTGTCACCTTTGTTCGGTAGTTTTAGTCTGTAAATAGTCGCTATTTATGACACTATTGAGAAAGCAGAAAACCTACTTCTTGTGCATTAAAATCATACTTATAAAATATTTGAAGTCCTTATTCTCAAAAAGAATATGAAACCCTATTTTTAAGGTTGAACTGCGCGCGAAAGAGTATTGCTTTGCGATCTTTTTAGTGTGTGACGTTTTGCATGATTTTCAAGAGGTGTTTTTGTTTATAGCTTTTGATTTTTGTCTTAAATTTCCTAAAATGTGTTGCTTGCAATTTTTGTAAGGTTCAAAAGGACACTATTATAAATCTTTTGAAGGAGCTTATGCAAGTTTTAAAATGAGAACATTTTCATCACTTTACTAATGACAGTGTGATGAAGATAGGCTATAGGTTTAAATATGCTGGAAAGAGCGTTATCGTTTCTTTCATTCTTTTGCGGGAGAGTGCAAATTGCAAATTTTCGCATTGCCGCCGAAGGGGAAATAGCCCATAATCTCTCAGGCTTTAAGGACCGTAAAAGGAAGAAGGCAGATCTGGAAAGTCGGGAGAACCCGCGCCGAAGGTGTAAGCGAAAAATCTTTTCGCGAGTCTCTCAGGTTGATGACAGAGGGGGCAGAGACGACCATATTCTATGGGCGTTAGCGCAGCTTTGGAGTTATTATGGGCACAGCACAAGAAACATCTTTTTTAAAAACACTTCCTTTATATGATTTGCATGAAAAAGCAGGAGCAAAATTTGGTGCTTTTGCGGGTTGGAACATGCCTTTAACTTATCCTCTTGGCGTTTTAAAAGAGCATCTTCATACGCGTGCACATGCAGGACTTTTTGATATTTCTCATATGAAATTGATTGCGGTTGAAGGGGCACAAGCTGTGGAATTTTTGTCCTATGCTTTTCCCATTGATGCAGCAGCTTTAAAGATTGGGCATTCACGGTATAATTATTTGCTTAATGAGCAGGCTGGTATTCTTGATGATCTTATTATTACCCGTTTGGAAGAGGGTCGTTTTATGTTGGTCGCCAATGCTGGGAATGCACAGGCTGATTTTTTAGAATTGGAAAAGCGTGCGGTTGATTTTGAATGTCAAGTGATTGCCCTTGAAAGGGTATTGCTTGCGCTTCAAGGTCCTGAAGCGGCCGCTGTTCTTGCTGATGCCGATTTACCAGGGAATGAATTGTTCTTTATGCAAGGATTTGAACCACAACAGGATTGGTTTATAACGCGTTCTGGTTATACGGGAGAGGATGGTTTTGAAATTGCTTTGCCTATAGGGCATGCGCATATGTTGGCTGAAAAATTGCTGAGTGATTCTCGTGTTGAGTGGATTGGACTTGCCGCACGCGATAGCTTGCGGTTGGAAGCGGGGCTGTGTTTGCATGGAAATGATATTACCCCTGATACGACACCTATTGATGCGGCTCTAATATGGGCTGTTCCTAAAAGTGTTCGAGAAAAAGCACAATTTTATGGTGCGAAGGCTTTTCTTGAAGCACTGCAAAAAGGACCGGCTCGTTGTCGTGTTGGATTAAAACCGCAAACGCGTCAACCTATTCGTGCCGGTGCGGTGCTTCTTGATGATCAAGGTAATGAGATTGGCATTGTAACATCAGGTGGTTTTGGTCCTTCTTTTGATGGTCCTGTCGCGATGGGTTACGTTCCTGTTGATTTTAAAGTTGAAGGGACACAAGTCTTTACAGAACTGCGAGGCAAAAAGATTGTATTATCAGTTCATTCTCTTCCCTTTGTTGAACAACGTTATTTTAAAGGATGATTTTTTATGTCTAAAACTTATTTTACACATGACCATGAATGGCTTAGCGTTGAAGGGCAGGTGGTGACTGTTGGGGTTACGCATTATGCGCAAGAGCAATTAGGGGATTTGGTTTTTGTTGATTTACCACAAAGTGGAACAAAACTTTCCAAAGGAGAGGCGGCGGCTGTTGTGGAATCAGTGAAGGCGGCTTCAGATGTTTATGCTCCTCTTGATGGTGAAGTGGTCGAAATAAATGAAGCCTTGGCTGATAATCCTGAACTGGTAAACCAGAAACCCGAAACAGAAGGCTGGTTATGGAAAATGACATTGCAGGATGAGACACAACTGGAGGGGTTGTTAGATAAAGATGCTTATAAGGCTTTGATTGGATGAGTACCATGATCGAGCGTTCTTTTTCTTCTCGACATATTGGGCTGCGTCCTGATGAAACACAAAAAATGCTTGATGTTTTAGAGCTTGATTGTGTTGAGACACTTATTTCTCAAGCTGTTCCACACTCTATCCATTTGGGACGTTCACTGAATCTTCCAGAGGCTGCTAGTGAAGGACAAGCCTTGGAAGAACTCTCCAAGATGATGGAGCGTAACCATGTGCACAAAAGTTTTATTGGGCAAGGATATCATGGAACTTATGTGCCTCCGGTTATTTTACGAAATCTGTTTGAAAATCCTGCTTGGTATACTGCTTATACGCCTTATCAAGCAGAAATTAGCCAAGGTCGTTTAGAGCTTTTATTTTATTTTCAGACATTGGTTAGTGAACTAACAGGTTTGCCTGTTTCTGCTGCTTCCCTTCTTGATGAAGCAACTGCTTTAGCTGAAGCCAATGCCCTTGCTGTTCGCTTTTTCCGTGAGAAAAAAACAAAAATTTCTCTTCAGAGTCTTTTACATCCTCAGACTTTGAGTGTTGCGCAAACGCGTGCTGAAACACAAGGGATTCAGATTAGCCAAAATGGCGAAATTGATCCTGATACAGCGGCAATTGTTTTGTCTTGGCCAGATACAAAAGGCTCTTTTCATGATTACAGTGAGATCATAAAAGAGGCAAAGGAAAAGGGAGCTTTAGTTATCGTTGTAGCTGATCCTTTAGCGCTTACTCTTCAGGAGCCACCTGCTCAATGGGGGGCAGATATCGTTGTTGGCACTATGCAGCGTTATGGCGTTCCGATGGGATTTGGTGGTCCACATGCTGGTTACCTTGCCGTGAGTGATGCGTTAACGCGTCTTATTCCAGGGCGTATTGTTGGTCAATCCGTGGATACCAAAGGACGCGTTGGTTTTCGTTTAGCTTTGCAAACACGTGAACAACATATTCGGCGCGATAAAGCGACGTCAAATATTTGTACAGCGCAGGCTTTGTTGGCTAATATGGCAACCGCTTATGCTGTTTGGCATGGGCCAAAAGGCTTACAAGAAATTGCGCAGCGAATTCATCATTTAACATGTCGTTTTGTTGCTGGTTTAGAAGCAGCAGGGGTTCATGTTGAAGGGAAAAGCTTTTTTGATTGTGTGAGTATTTCTGTTAAGGGAAAAGCGCGAGAAATTGCGCATCAAGCCAAAATAGGTGGGCGCCTTATTCGTGTTCTCAATGATGACACTATTGCAATCAATTTTGATGAATTATCGACAGAAGAAGATGCTGGTGCTTTAGCGCAGCTTTTGGGGGCACAACTCGTTGATAAGGTTTCTCCACGACTCTTTGGAAAAAAACGGGATGCTGCTTTTCTTTCTCAGCCTTTTTTTCATGCGGTTCATTCAGAGACAGATATGATGCGCTTTTTGCGTCGTTTAGCGGATAAGGATTTGGCGCTGGATCGCGCTATGATCCCTCTTGGTTCTTGTACAATGAAGCTTAATGCAGCTGCTGAATTGATGCCTGTGAGCTGGGCGAGCATGGCCAATATACACCCCTTTGTTTCACAAGAGGATGCAGCGGGTTATTTGGAGATGATCAACCAGTTAAATGCGTGGTTGTGTGAAATTACAGGATTTGCGCAAGTTTCTTTTCAGCCAAATTCTGGTGCTCAAGGGGAATATGCTGGGCTTTTGGCTATCCGACGATATTACCAATCACGAGGAGAACATCAACGTACAGTTTGTCTTATTCCTGCATCTGCGCATGGTACCAATCCAGCTTCGGCCCATATGGCAGGGATGGAAGTCGTTGTGGTAAAATGTTTAAGCGATGGTGATGTTGATGTAGACGATCTCAAGATGAAAGCGCAATTGCATAAAGATAAATTGGCTGCTCTTATGATTACTTATCCTTCAACCCATGGTGTTTACGAGGAAAGCATTAAGGAAATTTGTTCTATTATTCATGAAAATGGCGGACAAGTTTATTTTGATGGTGCTAATCTCAATGCCCTTGTGGGGCTTGCTCGTCCTGCGGATATTGGCGCTGATGTTTGTCATATGAATCTTCATAAAACATTTGCTATTCCTCATGGTGGTGGTGGTCCTGGTATGGGACCAATTGGAGTTTCTGCGCATCTCAAACCATTCGTACCAGGTCATGAACAGGATGGGACAACGCATGCGGTTTCGGCTGCTCCTTATGGAAGTGCGTCTATTCTTGCGATTACATGGATGTATATTCGAATGATGGGGGCTGATGGCTTAAAATATGCAACACAAATAGCCATTTTAAATGCCAATTATATTGCTGCACGTCTTTCAGCCGCTTATTCCATTCTTTATCGGGGCAAGCATGGACGTGTTGCGCACGAATGTATTGTGGATACACGCGTGTTGAAAGAGCAGTATGGGGTGAGTGTTGATGATATTGCAAAACGTCTCATTGATTATGGATTTCATGCGCCCACGATGTCGTTTCCGGTTCCGGGAACTTTGATGATTGAGCCAACGGAATCAGAACCAAAAGCAGAGATTGATCGTTTTTGTGATGCTTTACTCTCTATTGCTGAAGAAGCGAAAAAAGTTGGGAATGGGGTTTGGCCAAAAGACAATAATCCATTGGTGAATGCCCCTCATACAGTGGCGGATACTTTAGATGATGCTTGGGTACGACCCTATTCGCGACAAGAAGCTGCTTTTCCCAACAGTTCTCTTGATCCAGCCAATAAATATTGGCCTCCTGTATCGCGTATTGATAATGTTGCGGGAGACAGAATGCTCATTTGTTCGTGCCCGCCATTGGGAAATACCTATTAAATAACAAATATGTATTTAATTTGTTTATTTGCATAAACAAAAAAAGCCCACACATTTTGTGTGGGTTTGTACTTGTTGATCATGTTACTATGGAATTATTTGTCTATTTTCTAGAATTTTGCATTGTTTTTTATAACATGAGCAAAATCGAAAAAGTCGACAAAAAGCTGTGTTTTGTCGGCAATAGGCATGCTCTCCTTTGTCTTCTACCGTATGACATGGTTTTAGTGACTAGTCGGCATCGGTTTAGCCAGCTAATTCATGTAAACGAGAGTGAAAACCTATGAGGATAGGGTCCCGTCTGTTGCATGTGTTGTGACATACTACTTCTCACTAAGGTGACGACGACTGGTTGTAGAAGAATAAAATCAATTTTAGTGTTTTTGATGATAAAGACACGCGAAACTCTGTTGTTGTATCTTTTCGAGTCAAGAATTGTCTAAATATTTCTCTTTAATCTGCTTTTTATAAATATGACGCAAAAATATGTAAGAACACCTGTCAGAATGAGCAAACGCAAAGCCAAATGTATTATGGTTGTTTTTTACAAGGTATCTTATAAAAAGCCGGCACATCTTTCCACTTCATTACAAGTCAGTTTGTGACTTTACGGCGCTGTTTTCCTAAGAGCCCGTGTTCTTTCACTGTTACCTGTAAATCAACATCCAAACTTAACGCAGCGACATGTTTTGAGTCAGAGATTGAGAAAAAAAGAGCTTTATGAGAGTTCCAGCTTTTGTCTGTCTGATGAGGGCGGGGGATTGTGTATTTCTGTTGACGTAACCTTTGAAACTGGAAGACAATCTCATTTTGGAAAATGTAAAGCTGTAAAGGTGAAAATCAATCCTCAGTTTGTCATCTCCTCTTAATTCAGCTTTGCGGCTTTCAAAAGCATTTAAAGCAATGTTTTTTAAATAATGGGGATTACATATTGCTCCATACTTTTATTTATTGTGTTCTTTAGTGGGGGAATGATCCTCATGTAAAACAGAACGCTCCAAAAAGAATATATTTGGGTTGTTAATTCACATGTTTGTTTTAAAGAGATATTTCGCTCCTAATCCCATTTCGCGACGGCGCTTGTGAATGGTGTAAGGGTAAATCGATTGATCCCCCAATCTTTACGCTTCATAACGGAGTAAGCCGGCACTATCATACACTTTGCCAGCGCCTAATGTTATAGCTCTTGGCACTATGGTTCATAAGAGGAATTATTCTTTTCTTAAATCATTTTTATCTACACATAGTCCAGCTTGTGGTATGCAAGCGAATGATTTTAATTGGGAAATTAATTTTAAAAACTTTGTAGTAGATTCTTTTTTGTCAATTTATGGGGAAAGGCTAAGTTTTTGTATTTTAGATGAAAGCTACTTCCATAAAACAGTCCATCAACTTGTCTGTTTTGAGATTTCTGTGAATGTACGGTATCTATGACCATTCTATGTGGTTGATTGTTGTAAAATCTTTTGTAAAAGCCCCTCAATTTTCTAAAATGATGATTTTTATCAATTTATTTTTTTAAAGAGTTTTTATGTGTAAATGTATTTATAGCGGGAGCCAAGAGATGTTAGAATTTCATTGGGAAGGGTATCGGCATCTATAGATACTTTTTCAAGTGTTTGATGGGGACCAATGAGTTCTACCCAGTCACCAGTTTGAGGTTTTTGTTCAAGATCGGTCGTATCTACAATAATGGAATCCATAGAAACCCGCCCAACCATGGGAAGTTTGTGCCCGTTGAAATAAACAGTTCCTTTATTCGAAAGAGTACGGAGCCAGCCGTCTGCGTAGCCTATAGAAATGGTTGCAAGAGTGCTTGGTCTGTTGGTTATAAAGCTTTCTGCATAACCAACAGGTGCTCCTATATCAACAACGCGGCTTTGAATGACTTGGGCTTCAAGTTTTAAAACAGGTTTCAAAGGTGATGGGTGTTTTCCCCGCGGATCAACTCCGTAAAGTGCAATGCCTGGACGAACAAGATCAAAATAAAAATCTGATCCTAGAAAGATACCTCCAGAATTGGCAAAGGAAACTTTGCAAGCAGGCAATTGCGCAAGGATCGTTTTGAAAGAAGTCAATTGGGCATAATTTGATGGGTGGGTATCATCTTCTCCGTTAGAAAGATGACTAAGAATGTATTTTATTTCTGCTTTTTCGAAAATTGTAGGGTGTTTGATGAGTTTTTGTAATTCTTTTTGATCCAGTCCTAATCGGTTCATATGGGTATCGATTTGAACAATTGCTGGAAATTTTTTATCTTTTTTTTGACAAATTTTTTGCCAATTTTCAATGGCATTCCAAGAGTTTAGAACAGGAACAATACCAGATTGTGCGACAAACTCTTCTGCTAAGTGTGGAAGTCCATTCAGAATGGCAATTGTGACATTTGATGGTAAAATGCTTTTTAATTGGAGTGCTTCTCTGATTTGGGCGACAAAAAAAGTGCGACAACCAGCTTGATAAAGGGCAGGAGCAATTTTGTGAGCTCCTAATCCATAGGCATTTGCTTTTACAACTGCTGAACATTGTGTTGGAGCTACACGTTTGGCTAAAGTGATATAATTGGCAACAATGGCACTGACATCAATGGTTGCGACAGCTGTATAGAGTGATGTATTTATTTCATCATTAACGGAATTGTTCATTTTAAAAGCTTATCTGTGTTCGTGAAATACGGAGTTTTTTGGTTGTTTCATTGAGGTTCTTTACGATATAGGGGAAAGACACTATTTGCTATGGTCAAAATCATAAGAAGCTTATGCTGCCATTAAAGTCGTTTTTTATGTAAAATGGTACTCTGGATATAAGAGATAGTTTAGTTTTATTTGTGTTGTTATCAACATGGTATCTTCTAATGATTTGTAAAACATAGACTTTTTTACTTATTTTCCCTCGTTTAGGCATATAAAAAATAAACATAGTTTATTGTATTGTATCATTTTGAAGAGTGCAATGTTAGACTGTTATTGCTGGTGTGATTGTTGTGATTAAATATTGCATTGGCTTCTTATTTAGAGAAGGTAAAATGATTAAATTAACCACGTTAAGTCAATGTATTACAAGTTTTCTACCATGAGGGGGAAGATCACTCATCTGTGCAATTTTGGATGTCGTCTCATGCACTTAAAATTATTTTTATTGAATGGAAAACAGTGTGTAAACACTTTTTGATACATTAAAACTGTTGATTTAGAAAACTCGTTGATTTGGATATTATTTGTTTTCAAGATGGATTGGGTATCCAGTATTTACTTTCTAGTCTTTGATTGGTTTTTAGTGAAATCAATTTTATCGTTTATAGAGTGCACTAGACTCATTTATTTAATTTTGACATAAAAGTGTTAACCTTGAGGCTTTTGTGTTGAGAAAATTGTTGGCAGATGGTTGTGCAAGTACTATATCACGTCAAGGATTCGAAATTTAACGTTCAATAAAGATATGGGGAAGAGTATGAATACGTCTGCTACCAATGTTCCGTCAAGCATCAGCAGCGTTGCAAATTTTCCGATTCCTGAGAATGTGTTCGCCCTTACTGTCCAAGAGGTTTGTCACTATACAGATCGGTTATTTAAATTCCGTCTGAATCGTCCGGAAAGTTTTCGTTTTCGTTCGGGTGAGTTTGTTATGATCGGTTTGCCAAATGCAGAAAAGCCGATTTATCGCGCTTATTCGATTGCAAGTCCCTTTTGGGATGAACAGCTTGAGTTTTTTTCGATAAAAGTTCCAGGGGGACCTTTAACCGAGCATCTCCAAAAAATTAAAATTGGTGATACAGTTCTCATGCGTAAAAAATCTACAGGAACGCTGGTGCTTGATGCTCTTATTCCTGGAAAACGTCTTTATCTTCTTTCAACTGGGACGGGGATTGCTCCTTTTGCAAGCCTTATTCGTGATCCTGAAACTTATGAAAAATTTGCAGAAGTTGTCCTTATTCAAACAACGCGCGAAAAAAATGAGTTAATTTATGCAAAAGATCTTGTTTCCTCTTTGCAACAAGATCCACTCATTGGAGAGTATGCACAACAGTTGAGATTTTATCCTATGACTACTCGTGAAGCTTCTGAGCATATGGGCCGTATTACAACTGTGATGGAAAGTGGGGACTTTTTTGAAACAACAGGCCTTCCTAAAATTCATCCTGATGAAGATCGGGTGATGATTTGTGGTTCCATGGCTATGTTAAAAGATTGCGCAAGGATGTGTGAAAGCTTTGGTCTTGTTGAAGGGGCCAATAATGCTCCTGCTACTTATGTTGTAGAGCGCGCTTTTGTGGAGTAATGAGTGGGAAAGTTGATGCTTTATCTTCTTTCAAACCGGTACGGGTTTTTTCCTTTTGCAAGCTTTATTCGTGATCCTGACATTTATGAAAAATTTTCAGAAGTTGTTCTTATTAAAATAACGCGCGAAAAGAATGAGTTAATTTATGTAAAAGATCTCGTTTCCTCTTTGCAACAAGATCCACTCATTGTGGGGCATATGCACAACAGCTGAAATTTTATCCTATGACTACTTGTGAGCTTTCTGAGCATATAGGGTGTATTACGACTGTTATGGAGAGTGGGTGCTTTTTTGAAACAAGCGGCTTTGAAACAATAGAACTCGCAAAATTCATCCTAATGAAGATCGGGTGATGATTTATGGTTTTATGACGATGTTAAAAGATTGCGCAAGGATGTGTGAAAGCTTTGGTCTTGTTGAAGGGACTGATATTCTTGCACATTACATTATATTGTAGAAAGAGCTTTTTTCGAGGGAGAGGGAAGTTGTGATGCGGTATATGCTAATGCAGTAATCGAATCCCAATCACTTATTGCAATGAGTTTTTGGGGCGCTATCCAAGAACCTCCAACGCAGAAGACATTGGGCAGTTGGAGCCATTGTGTTGCACTTTTTTGTGTAATACCGCCTGTTGGGCAAAACCGGATATCAGAGAAGGGAGATGCTAAAGCTTCGATGAAGGAAATACCCCCAGCAGCTTCAGCAGGGAAAAATTTAAGATATGAATAGCCTTTGTTTAATGCTTGCATGAGTTCACTTGGGGTCATTGCACCGGGAAGAAGGGGAATTTCACTATTTTTTGCACAATTGATTAGTTCATTGGATAATCCGGGGCTTACAATAAACTTGGCTCCAGCTTGTTCGGCTTTTTCGTAATGTGTTGTGTTGAGAATTGTGCCGGCTCCAACAATTGCTTCAGGGACTTCTTGTGTAATTTTCTGAATTGCTTTGAGGGCATTTGGTGTTCGCAAGGTGATCTCAATTGTTTTTAACCCACCTTTGACAAGAGCGCGTGTTAAGGGTACAGCACTTTGTAGATTGTCAATGAGTAAAACAGGTATAACAGTTTGTCCTTGGAGATATAATAAAAGCTTTTCTCTTTTTTGGCACATGATATTTTTTCTTCTTGGAGATGATATTATTTGTATCGTTTGATTAAGCACAATATGTTAAAGAGTACATGAATAAATCTTGAAATTGAATGAAACGCGCGTTATGGCAAAACACATGGAAAAGAATTTTAAAGTTGCTGCACTTTATTGCTTTGCAGATTTGAAGCATTATCATCAATTACAAAAACCTTTGCAGGATTTATGTCAAGCAAAGGATATCAAAGGCACTCTGCTTTTAGCACAAGAGGGCATTAATGGAACAGTTGCTGGTTCTTGTGCGGCAATTGAGGCATTGGTGGGCTTTATTATGGCTGAGCCAGCGTTTCAAACGCCGGAGATTAAATATTCATGGGCATCAAAAATGCCTTTTCATCGCATGAAAGTGCGGTTGAAAAAAGAGATTGTGACAATGGGGGTTGAAGGGGTTGATCCGCTAAAAGTTGTTGGTACTTATGTGGACCCTGAAGATTGGAATGCTCTTATTCAAGATGAAGAGACAATTTTGATCGATACGCGTAATGATTATGAATATGCGATAGGGAGTTTTCAAGGAGCGATTGATCCGCAGATTAAAACATTTCGCGAATTTCCTGAATGGGTGCGTAAACATGAGGCTGAGTTAAAGAAAAAAAAGAAAATTGCCATGTTTTGTACAGGTGGTATTCGGTGTGAAAAATCAACAGCTTATGTTCGTGATCTTGGTTATGAGCAAGTCTACCATCTAAAAGGAGGTATTCTAAAATATTTAGAAAAAATTCCAAAAGAGAAAAGTTTATGGTGGGGTGAGTGTTTTGTTTTTGATGAGCGTGTTTCTGTTCAACATGGTCTTGAAGAATGTGGACGCGAATTATGTCGCGCGTGTCGTTCTCCTCTTAATGCTGAAAGCAAACTATCGCCTCATTATGAGGAAGGTGTTTCCTGTGATGCTTGTTATAACACGCGTAGTGAAGCCGATAGAGAGCGCTTTCGTGAGCGCCATAGGCAATTTCAATTGTTGAAGTTGCGTGCAATTGATTCTCATCAAGGGACATAAGGATATCGCAGTGTAGAGTTTTAAGTTGTAGCGTTTTTCTCTTAAATTTAAGAGAGAAGAGTTTTTTATATTGGTAGAAAAATATTTCATAAGACCGGATATTATTCGGTCTTTTTGTTTATATTAAATTATTTGACTTAATAAATAATCATTATAGATTGTTCGCTCTCCTTGACTTTATAGGATTGAGTTTTCAAATACTTTTCATTTAAAAATAGAAAAGCCGTTCACCAACAGCGCAGAGGAGGGAGATTATAGTTTAAGAGAAAAGCGTATGAATAAGATGTGATTAAAAAGCAGATGCTAGGTGGAAAAATAAAATGATAATAGGAGTTTATGATTTCAGAATTTAATATAATACATTAATTTATAATGATAATTTATTTTCATTTGAATAAAAGAGTTCAATATTGTGAACTTTGTTGCTTTCAGATTAGATGAGAACGAATCGCGTAAAATTCATTCACTTGTACGTTGCAAATGGGAGCAACGTGTGGACAAGAATCATTTTAGATAAGGTGTTATGAAACATTTCAATGTAGGAGTTTCTGCAATATTGGGAGTTGGCAGATAGAATGGGAGCGTTTGTTTTTAATTTCATAAGTATAAAGAGGGTGAGATGTAGTTGATCTATATCATACAAGCTATATTATACGGGGAATTCTTCATGATATTTTGCTTAAGCGATGCTGTGAAATGAATGTGGAAGTAGGGATGTTTTTTAGGATGTAAATGAGAAAGATAATGGTGTTTTGTTGGGGGAAGGACACGTTATCTTTAAAGACTATGGTGCTTCAGTCGTTACTATCCTCAGTCTTCAATGTTGGTCATCTTTGCATTTGAGAGGATATATAAGAGGTACTCCTTTTTTCAATTGTTTTTTATTTGTGATGCGCAAAAGAATGATTTTAATTGATTCATTGTAAGAGGGTTGAAATAAGAGGATTTTATAATGGGATTTTTGTTTAAGGGTACAATAATAAATTATCATTATAAATTAATGTCTTGAGTAATTTATTTTGCGTTATTTTCTGCTGCGGATATTAGGAGATAGAATAGGGTAAAGAAACGAGGGGCTTTAAACGCAAGACAGTGATTTATGTTGCACAGATAATGTAAGGGTGTGATCTCATGAAAGCGGATGGATGGCTTTGTCTGGGGAGAGTGTTGTTTTTTCGCATCATTTTATCTTTAAGAATTAAAAAATGTTTAAAATTAAAAAAATGATTGAAATGAGAAAGAATTCGTTTTATAGGATGCCTTGCCCAAAGTCGCACGTGCCTGTGGGTGTCCGCTGGTTCTCAAATGGTGAGATTAACCGGTACGGTACCTGGAACTAACCGCTCCAGTCATTCTTACAGCCAATTGCAAGAATGAGGACATCTTGAAGCAACGACGGTGCGGGCCTTTCTGGTGTCTTCCAGTTTTTAAATGCTGGGATAACTATAGAGGCACACCTCATTGCCTTCAGTGCGGAAGTGGTTTTCTCAACTCCAATCAAAAAGGCATATAAAATAGAATAACGCGGTTTCGCGCTGTTCTTTCGCAGCATGCAATGCTAATTTCTGATTTTTTGTAATCAGAATGGGGATAGTTGTTGTGTGTTTTTTGTCCTTTAGCTTTTGGCAGCTTTGGCTGTCCAAGCATAGAGTGGGGGAGCTTTCCCTCAAGGAGAATTGCAGATGGCAACGCAACGTATTCGCGATTTTCTTGCAACACATCGTTCTGAAGGTCCATGCTTAATTGTTGACCTTGATGTTGTTCGTGACAACTATTTAAATTTTGAAAAAGCTCTGCCGCAGTCTCGTATTTTTTACGCAATAAAGGCAAATCCAGCTCCTGAAATCTTGTGTTTGCTAAGTTCTTTAGGATCTTCTTTTGATGCGGCTTCTGTTGCAGAAATTGAAATGGCTTTAAAAGCAGGAGCAACGCCAGAGCGTATTTCTTTTGGAAATACGATTAAAAAAGAGCGTGATATTGCACGAGCATATGCATTGGGAGTTTCACTTTATGCCGTTGATTGTGTTGAAGAAGTGGAAAAAATTGCGCGTGTTGCTCCAGGAGTACGTGTTTTTTGCCGTGTTCTTACCGATGGCAAAGGTGCAGAGTGGCCATTGTCACGCAAATTCGGTTGTGTTCCAGCTATGGCGGTTGATGTTCTAAGACGGGCACACCAATTGGGTTTGCAAGCCTACGGTGTTTCTTTTCATGTTGGATCTCAGCAGGTTGATTTGAGTGCGTGGGATCGTGCTTTATCAGATGCTTCTACAGTTTTTAAGCGCTTGGAACAAGAAGGCATTTCACTAAGGTTGGTGAATATGGGCGGCGGTTTTCCAACGCGTTATTTGAAAGATGTCCCTACAGAACAAGCTTATGGTACAGCAGTTTTTGATTCATTGAAAAAGCATTTTGGTAATCGTATCCCTGAGACGATTATTGAGCCAGGACGTGCGATGGTTGGCAATGCTGGTGTTATTCGTACAGAAGTTGTTCTAATATCTAAAAAAGCTGATAATGATAATGTACGATGGGTTTATCTTGATATTGGAAAATTTAATGGTCTTGCTGAGACTATGGATGAAGCCATTCGTTATCCTATTGAGACACCTCATGATGATAAGGTAATGGAGCCTTGTATTTTGGCGGGACCAACATGCGATTCGGCAGATGTTCTCTATGAAAAAACACCTTATCCGCTTCCTCTATCCCTAACGATAGGAGATGAAATATTGATTCATGGAACGGGTGCTTACACAACAACTTACGCATCGGTTGCTTTTAATGGTTTTGAGCCTTTACGATCATATGTGATCTGAGGTTTCCTTTTAACTATAGTTTTTTTAGACTTTTTGCTATGCTCGTCATGGCGCTATAAGAGGGCGGTTATAGAGATGAACATGATGAACTTTCAAACAAAAGATGGGGCATGTTTTACACTTTTATTGGAGCAAGAAGCCGATAAGCCTTATCGAGAAAATTTGCTTGATTCAACGATGGGGTATGGACGTAAACGTAAATCATCAGAGGCTTTACGTCGTGGACGGTTAGCTGCTCAAGGACTTTCTTTTGTGGTTAAAAATGCGCTTGGAGAGCTTGTGGGAAGTGTCCGTCTTTGGCATGTTTCTTTTTCTAAAAGAAAAAATGAAACACAACATGCTTTACTTTTAGGCCCCTTGGCTGTTGCATCTGAATGTGCTGGTATGGGAATAGGATCAATTTTAGTCCGCCATGCAATTGAAACAGCAAAAAAATTGGGATATGGCGCCATTTTGCTGGTAGGGGATTTTGAATTTTATCAACGTTTTGGCTTTTCAAATAGTTTAACAGAAAATTTGGCAATGCCTGGTCCTTACGAAAAGCATCGCTTTCAAGCGTTGGAACTGATACCACATTATCTTTCTGGGTGTTATGGCACTTTGGTTCCTAGTGGAGAACGAGAAGTTTCAAATCGTTTTCAGCATCATAAAGTCGCTTGAAGATAGTGTTTATTTCGTTTTTCAGCAGCTGCCATTGAGAAGAGCATACCGTTTTGACAGTGCCAAGGTATTTAGCGGTACAAAGTTTTGGGGAGTTGTATTGCGATTTTATTATATGGCTTTTTCTTTATGGGGCTGGTTTCTTATTTTTGATAATTTCAGTTAAGTGAGTAAGAATATATTTTAAGCTCATTTTTTGAAATAGTGTCTTATTTTATAATACTGAAGGAACCGGATTTTTGAGTTGTCTTGTGTTCTTTTAAAGTCGCTATCATCATACAGTTTTCCAGTTTTCAATATCGTTGATAAATCTTGCATCGAAATGGTTGGATATTTTACTTTTTTCTTAAACAGTTTTTTTCTTTGCTTTTTATGTGCAAGGGAATGGTTTTGATTGATTCAATAGAGAGATATTTTGAGAAATTTTATACAATTTTAGCGCTTGTTGAAAGAGAAGGGGCTTAAGAAAGAAAAATATGCAGCAGTAGAATCAAAATTATAGGTATCAGCTTTTTTAAAAGAGTGTAAAAAAATAAAATTACATGTTCAAAAGCAGCTTTTTTGAAAAAAAATATATCATTACTTTTTTGCTATAAAGGTAAATCGTTTTGCAATTGGCATGAGAGGATCAAATACAAAATGATTTTTTCATGTAAAATTTTGCATTCAGAATCAAAAAACGTTGTCCTACACATTATAAGAGAAATATGTGCGTGAATAAAAATCACAAGAATCATAAATCTTTTATGAATATTCTTGTAAGAATCAAAAGAGTAAAGGGCAAAGAATCTTTTAATCTTTTGTGCCCTATGGTGATAAATCAGAAATCTTATAGAAATGGCTGCTTTATCTTTATGGTGTGGAGCACTTTAGATAAGCTCTTTGTTTACCGATCATCTAGAACAATTTTTGTATGCGAGAAGTTGTTTTTAAGTGCGGAAAGAGCCCGCATTAAAAGAATTTTTATCAGAAGAATCATTTAGAATCATATGCTTATTTATACTGTCTCTTGAGACAAGATAAAGTGCATAGGAAACGAGGAAAGTGATAAGGATAAAAAATATTTCTCAATTTTAATTAAGCTTAGTGATTTGGTGGTGAATCCATGAGAGGTGGTATTTTTTTGAGAAATATGGTCATAAATGTCAAAACACCAAAGATGATGGTTATGATAAAGAAAATATCACTAATAGCCATAATGGTTGCTTGTATGCGTACCATACCAAACAATTGAGAAAGAGCCAGAGTATAGGAATCAAAGGTTTCTGTTTTGAATAATACAGTAAGATTTGAAAGCATTTCAGTTGCTTGTCTGTTTGCGTAGTTAAGAGTTTCGGCTATTCGTTCATGATGGAAGTCTGTGCGTTTTGTTATGAGAGTGTTGATAATGGCAAGCCCTACAGCTCCACCTAGATTCCGGGTGAGATTAAAGAGTCCAGAAGCATTTTGCATCCGTTCTGGTGGGAGTGTTCCCAAGGCAATATTATTAATAGGAACCATACATAACATTACAGAAGCACCACGGAAAACTTGCGGCCAAAAAAGCTGCCAAAAATCCCAGTTATCTGTGATAGAGCTCGCCATCCAAATACCTATTGCAAAACCAAAAAGTCCTATTGCCATCATTAAACGTGCATCCATTCGTGCTGAAAGAAATCCAGCAAGCGGGGCAGTTAATAACATGACGAATCCTGAAAGAAACAATGTTTCTCCAATCATGAGAGCATCAAAGTGGCGGATTTGGCTTAAATAGACAGGATAAAGGTACGTGAGTCCATAAAGGCCTATTCCCAATGAAAAGGAAAAAATGGATGCAGCTGAAAAATTAAAATTAGAAAAAGTAGAGAGATCTACAATGGGTTCTTTTACTGTAAAAGCACGCCAGAAGAATAAGGCTGCAGCAAGAATCATGGTAATGAACAAATCCCGAATCAGCGTATCACTCAGCCAATCATGACGTGCTCCTTCTTCTAGAATATACTCTAAAGTTCCCAAGAAAGTAGCCATAGAAATGAATCCTAACCAATCAAACTTCTTCATTAAAGAGGGATCAGCTTTATCAAAATCAATTAATTTCCAAGCGAGAATTGAGATGATAATCCCGCAGGGTACATTGATGAGAAAGAGCCAATGCCATGATGAGAGATGACAAATATAGCCTCCCACGGTTGGACCAATGGTGGGGGCCAATGTTGCTACTAGTCCAACAATAGGGGTAACAATTGGGCGCTTGGAAGGAGGAAAAAGAACATAAGAGGCGACAAAAACGCTTGGGATAATTCCTCCACCAATAAAACCTTGTAGTGCGCGATACAAAATCATCTCTCCAATAGATGTTGCTGTTGCACAAAGAACAGAAGTAATCGTAAACCCGATCGCTGATATGGTGAAGAAAACACGTGTTGAAAGCAATCTTCCTAAAAATCCAGAAAGCGGCAACATGATGACTTCAGCGATGAGATAGGAAGTTTGAACCCATGAAATTTCTTCAGAGCTTGCTGTAAGACCCGCTTGAATTTCAGCTAAAGAAGAGGAAACGATTTGGATATCTAAGATTGCCATAAACATGCCAAAAGACATAGCTATAAAAACTACAATTTTGCGCATTCCTATGCGTTCTTGAGACTGTATGAGCTCTGGTATGGAAGATGTCATAGTAAGATCTTCTACTTTTTTATAAGAGACTTTTATCTTGTGGCTTTGTACGTGTATCAATTTTCACTGAAACACTCATTCCTGCTCGGATATGTCCGGTTTTTAAGACTTCTTCTGGAATAGAAATACGTACGGGAATGCGCTGGACAATCTTTGTAAAGTTACCGGTAGCATTTTGTGGAGGCAGAAGAGAAAAAACAGCGCCTGTTGCGGGCGAAATAGAAAGCACTGTTCCTGTAAAAACATCATTTTCGAAGGCATCAACAGAAATATAAGCTTTTTGTCCGGTATGAATGTCTTGTAGCTGTGTTTCTTTATAGTTTGCTTCAATATAAAGTGCATGTATGGGGACTAACGCCGCAAGACGTTGGCCATTTACAACAAAATCTCCCGTTTTTGCTGTTAAATTTCCTATAACTCCATCAAATGGCGCTCGTATAATGGTCGAATCAAGATCACGTTGTGCTTTTTTACGCGAGAGCTCTAAACTCTTTGTTTCGCTTTCTGTTTCACTTCGTTGCGCTTCTAGCACTCGGATATTTGCACGTGCTGAAGCCATTTTTGCATCCGCTCTGTTAACATTCGCAATGGCTTGTTCATAAGCGGATTTGGCATCATCAACATTGGATTGAGGAGCATAACGATTGGCTTTCAGTTCTGTTACACGTTTTAAGGTGAGTTGTGCATTGGTTGCTATGGCTGAAGCGGCTGCTTTTTGTGCTTTTGCATCATCTAAAGAACTACGAGCGGCTGTGATTTGCGCATCAATGCGTAGAAGTGTTTTTTTCTGTGTGTCAAGATGCGCTTCTGTTTGATCCAAGGCTATTTGATAATCACCATTGTCTAAGTAAAATAAAACATCGTCCTTTTTTACAACTTGGTTGGCTTTAATGGCAATTTTTTCAATATATCCATTTAATTTAGTCGCAATAGCGGCTATATCTCCTTGTACATAGGCATCTTCAGTGGACAGCATATAACGCCATTGCGTCGTCCACTTATAGCTAAACCAAAGTACAAAAAGCGCAAAGACGATAAGAAGAGCCTTGATTACTTTTTTTCGTTTCATTTTATCGAGATTTTTTGTTGAAAAAATGGTCTCAGATACGGACATGATTTTATACTTTCAATATTTATGTTCTAACGAGTATAATAAGCCTCTCACTCTAGGGTAGGGTGATATATGCACGGACGATAAGAGCTTTTCCAACAATAAGGCGATCCCTGCTACATAATGCTAAATATATAAACTTGCAAGTTAGAGATCTTATTGTCAAGTTAGATGTCTTATTTTATTGCGCATTTTTTACAAAGACCTCGTACTTCTAGGGCGCTTTTGTGTGCTTGGAAGTCAACCGCTTGAACCATCTGTTTTAAACTTGATACAATCATTTGATTTTGTATTTCGTGGACTGTGCCACAGTTTAGGCATCTTCAGTGGACAGCATATAACACCATTGCGTCGTCCACTTATAGCTAAACCAAAGTACAAAAAGCGCAAAGACGATAAGAAGAGCCTTGATTACTTTTTTTCGTTTCATTTTATCGAGATTTTTTGTTGAAAAAATGGTCTCAGATACGGACATGATTTTATACTTTCAATATTTATGTTCTAACGAGTATAATAAGCCTCTCACTCTAGGGTAGGGTGATATATGCACGGACGATAAGAGCTTTTCCAACAATAAGGCGATCCCTGCTACATAATGCTAAATATATAAACTTGCAAGTTAGAGATCTTATTGTCAAGTTAGATGTCTTATTTTATTGCGCATTTTTTACAAAGACCTCGTACTTCTAGGGTGCTTTTGTGTGCTTGGAAGTCAACCGCTTGAACCATCTGTTTTAAACTTGATACAATCGTTTGATCTTGTATTTCGTTGACTGTGCCACAGTTTTCGCAAATTATAAACGTTGTAAGTTCATGTTGACAGTTTTCAGGGTGTAAACAGACCATAAAGGCATTTACACTTTCAAGACGATGAATACACTTTAACTGTACGAGTTTTTCTAACGCACGATAAACTTGGAGAGGTGCGCGAAAACCTTCTTCGCGTAAGTGATTGAGAATCGCATAAGCACTTAAAGGCCCTTTTGCATTTTTTAAAGTATTTAAAACCAATGTTTGGTTACGCGTCAGTTTAGATGACATTGACATCTTCCTTTTGCTCCCATGGAAAAGCATAAAGCGTGTAAGATATTTATGCAATGGTGATTATATAATATGTACTCTATCTTTAGCCTTTTACATGACATCCTTGCGATATGTAAGAAAAGTTACAATCGTTGTGAGGGGAGGGTATTATAATCTGAAAGCCGCCGCTATCAGGCATGAAAGTTTTATACGCTTCTTATTTTTCCAATAATGTCTTGAAATAGGATTTTTTGTTCAATATTTTATTGGTAAAGTTTGGGTTATTTTATTTAAAAAAA